>JACOEF010000698.1 GCA_024998705.1 Nitrospira sp. | reverse complement strand
GTACCTATGGGGGATCGAGAGGTGCACCCGTGGGATCCCGGCAACCTCGCGGCCGGCAAGAAGACCAAGGCTCCTCCCTCGCCCTCACCATTCGGAAAGAGTCTGGCCGGCAGTGATGAACCCTACCGTGAGCCGCTCTATTGCTACCGATATACGCTTTCGTTCGATGAGGCCAAGCGGCTCAAAGATTGGAAGCGAGAAGAATGTGTCCCGCGTGCCAGTGAGGATGAGACCGCGTCGCAATAACACGGTTCGAACGACACGATGCGAGAATTGTTGCCGGTTATCGGGTCCAGCGTCTTCTTCGACCTGCTGAAATCGATTCTTCTCCTCCTTATACTCCTCATTGTACGGACGGTTCTGGTCCGTTGGATCAAAGGCAATCACACGCTTACCATCGACGCCAAGCGACGGTGGATCGTCACGACTCGCAACAGCATGGTTCTGGGACTGTTTGTGGGACTTGTCGTGATCTGGGCCCATGAGTTGGAGGCCTTTGCCGTTTCTCTGGTCGCGTTGGCGGCGACGGTGGTCTTGGCGACCAAGGAATTAATTCTATGCTGGAGAGGAGCGGCGTTGCGTGTCGGCGGAGGAGTCTACGGCGTGGGGGATCGTATCCAGCTGGGAATCTATCGAGGCGTCGTTCTGGAATACGATGTGTTTGCGACGAAGCTGTTGGAAATCGGTCCGGGCCAGACGTCGCATCTCTATACCGGCCGAATCGTGGTGTTCCCCAACAGTCTTTTGTTTGGAAATCCTTTAATCAAGGAGAGTCCCTCGCAGGAATATGGCCTCTACGTGTTGTCGGTCCCACTTCAGAGCACGGATGATTGGCGAGCGGCCGAGCAAGCGTTGCTCAATGCCGCCAAGGCTGAATGCGCCTCCTTCATGGATCAAATGGGTCGGCAGATGAAATTGCTGGAGCAACGAAACCTCCTGGAAGCGCCCTCTCCAGAGCCACGCATTACGATTCAACTCCCTGAGCCCGGGCGTATTCATCTTGTGCTGCGGTTTCCGGCACCTGATCGCGGGCGGTCGCGGGTCGAGCAGGCGATTCTCCGTCGCTATCTCAATGCGGTGCGGCAGTAGCGCCCCGCCGATCCTTATCCTCATCTTTAGTGAGCCACCGGCTGTGGTGCACGTGCGAGTTACCGAACGCCGGCGCGAATCCTCCGCTGCGTAAAAACAGGAAACAATTGGCAAACGACTCCCTTCAGGGTATTGATGAATTCTGCACGCTGGCCGCTTCGACGTGGAGCTGGGCAGCATATTTCAACCAAGGGGGGAGTAGTCGATGAGAAGGTCAATCGCCGTAATAGTCGCCGCTGCGTTTGTCGGGATGAGTTCGCTTGCCATGGCTGACGAGTCGGGGCTGGGAAAGATGTCCGAGGGGATGAAGCAGGACATGAGCGGGCTGTCGAATGACCTGAATGCGGAAAAGCAGGAACTGTCGAGTGATCTCAAGGCCAAGAGAGAGTCCATGAAGAGCGAGATGAAATCAAAGCGGGATGAGGCCAAGGCAAAGAAAAAGCAGGCCAAAGCCGAGATGAAGGCGAAGAGGGAGCAGCTCAAGGCCAAAGGGAAAGCGAAGCGAGATGCGGCTCATGCGAAGGCGAGCGAGATGAAGGGAGCCGCTGACGATATGGCCCACGAGGCTGGCGGGATGAAGAATGACTTGGCGGATGCAGTGCGGAACTGATGTCGGTCAGTCGATTGAACGCTGAATCGCGCTGAGACTTGATAAGAACGGCCTGTGATCGGGAAGTGTCCGATCACAGGCCGTGTTGTTCTGTGGGGCTCAGTTGTTGCGACGAGTCGGCTCTGCTAGAATCAGCCCCGCCGCATGAAAGTCGCAACCTTCAACGTCAATTCGCTCCGCAAGCGACTCCCCATTGTGCTGCAATGGATTCAGCGCCATCAGCCCGATGTCCTCTGTCTGCAGGAAACGAAGGTTCAGGACAGCGAATTCC
>JACOEF010000451.1 GCA_024998705.1 Nitrospira sp. | reverse complement strand
GAGAAAGCCCTTCTCCTTGCCGAGATTGATGAGCTTCTTCACCTCGCCGAGTAATTCTTGTTTCGGCATACCTACTCCTTCACCGCAGACGTCAGCGCAGCCGGCATCACGCCGGCCTTCCGAATCCGCATCTCGTTAATCAATCTGTTCAGGCGGTGCACATCCGCTTCACGCCGCTCCCGTTCGGCGGCCTTCAATTCCTGAATCAGGGCCCCCATGGTCCGCTCGCGGCCCCTCCGCTCCAGCGTATCCAAACATCCGGCAATATGTGCCGGGACATCATCATAATGCTGCTCCAGCATCGACAACTCTGACACCAACGCGCCGCAGTTCTCGTCATTGATCAGGGAATCCAGCAGACCTCGGACGGACACTCGCCCGTCCGGCTCAAGATGCTGCATCGCACAGTCAACCAGTCGGCGATAGGCCGGCGCAGAAAAGGCCTCCGGGGACAATCGACGCAGATCCTCAGCCGACAGACTTCCCTGCACTAAGAGATGCGCCAAATCACGCTCCTCCGGATTGCCCTTCACTTTCGAGGCTGCCGCAGCGGGCGGGGTCATGGGCCGAGAAGAGGGTCTGCGGGAATCCTCGGATGCAAGCGTAGGATAGCGATCGATCAGCCGTTGCTGGCTGAGTCCCAGCCGTTCCGCCACCAGGCGAATCCGTTCTTCCCGTTCGATAGGATGGGCGCTTTTCTGCAGAATACGTAGTACCGCATCCACTGCACGGATCCGGTCTTCCACTGTCCCGGACTCGGCCGTGCGCAGGCTGTGCTCCACGGCAAAATCCAACAGACTCGGGGCCGCTTGATGCAGGGCGGTAAACCCATCGGCTCCGTATTTCCTCACATAGGTGTCCGGATCTTCCCCTTCGGGCAACGAGACGACCTTCACGCTCAGACCACTGTTGACGAACAAGTCCAACGTCCGCAGTGCCGCTCGCACCCCGGCTTGATCGGGGTCGAACAACAACACAACATGGGATGCGAATCGCCTGATGATGGTGATGTGTTCGGCGGTCAGAGCGGTTCCCAAAGTGGCAGCCACATGGCGGATGCCCGCCTGATGCAACGCCACGGCATCGAAATACCCTTCAACAATGATCAACGTGTGTTCTTGCCCCGCCGCCTCACGCGCGGCCTCCAAAGCGAACAACGTCTGCCCTTTCTTAAAGAGCGGCGTCTCGGGCGAGTTTAAATACTTGGGCATCCCCTCTCCGAGCATCCGTCCGCCGAATGCGACGACTCGCTTACGCAGATCGATAATCGGAAACATGACTCGAGAGCGAAAGCGGTCGTAGTGCCCTGATACGGCCGCTTGCTGTTGACCACTCTGATCTCGCGGAATGGACAGGCCGGCCGCGACTAAATCTGCGGGAGCGAACCCTTCCTTCAACATCGCTTTGGTCAATCCGTCCCACTCCGCTGTAGCATAGCCGATCTGAAACTGCAGGGTTGTGTTGGCCTGAATACCACGCCCCTCGAGATAGGCACGGGCAGAGGCCCCGGCGGTCTTCTCCATCAACATGCGCTGATAATAGGCCCCGGCGGCGGCATTGAGCCGCTCAATCCGACCGAGCTGCGTGCGGGCTTCACTGGAGTATCCACCGGCCGATCCTGGAACATCTACCCCCACTTTGCGGCCCAGGTCACGGACAATTTCAGGAAACCCGGCCCCGGTCAATTTCATGAGAAACGTATACACATTGCCACCGGCTCCGCAGCCGAAGCAGTGAAAAATCTGTCGCGAAGAGCTGACCGTAAAGGAGGGAGACTTTTCTTGATGGAACGGGCAGAGACCTTTGAGATTCTGCCCGGCTCGGGTCAATGCCACGTGTTGACCCACGATCTCCGCGATGTCCACTCGGTCTCTGAGTTGGTTAATGACGTCGTCCGAAATCAGGCCTTGGCCCACGGCGGTCCTCGCTTGTGCCCGTAGGGATCCAACCGGCTGCAGCCGGCTGGAAGACATTGGACGAGAATGAAAGTTGACCGTTCACCCTAACAAACGGTCTGCATGAGTGTCAATCGAGGACAGGCGCAGATTAGCCCGGAGGCCAGGCCATGTGCCTCCCGCCAAGCACATGGACATGGAGATGAAACACGGTCTGCCCACTGTCCGCCCCCGTATTCGTGACGATCCGATACCCGGAATCGGTCAGATTCTTCATGCGTGCAACCTTTGAACAAGTCAACAGGAGATGCCCCAGCAGAGCCTGGTCCCCTTCATGACAGTCCTGGACAGCCGCCACATGACGTTTCGGAATCACCAGGATATGGACAGGAGCCTGGGCGTTGATGTCTTCAAATGCCAGCGCCTGCTCATCCTGATACACGATCTTCGCTGGAATACCGCCTTCGACAATGCGACAAAAAATACAGTTATCCACGCGATCCCCCTTCAGGCAAGGGCCGGATGCCGGACTTGCCGAATCGAGTTCCGAGCTCACGGTACACCTCGTTCAGCGTCACATCGTGGTACCCCAGCACCAGCAAGGTGTGAAAGAGCAGATCGGCCGTCTCGTAGATGATCTCTTCGCGCTTCTGATTTTTTGCGGCAATAATCACTTCGCCGGCCTCTTCAGCCACTTTCTTCAGAATCCGATCGGCTCCACCCTGCAACAATTTCGACACATAGGAGTCGGGCTGTGGATTGGCCTTGCGGGACAAAATGGTCTGATACACCCGATCCAAGATCCCTCCGCCGGCATCCTGGGTCTTCTCCTCACCGGCCTGCCCGTCCTCCGTCATCCGACCGAAGAAACAGGCGCGCTCACCAGTATGGCACGTTGGCCCAACAGGCTCGGCCTTGACGAGAATCGTGTCACGATCACAATCGACAAAGAGATCCTTCACCTTGAGAAAATGGCCGGACGTCTCGCCCTTCTCCCACAATTTCCTGCGCGATCGACTCCAAAAGTGGACAGACTTCGTCTGAAGCGTCTTGGTGATGGCCTCCTGATTCATGTACCCCACCATCAACACCGAACCATCCAGCCAATCTTGAATCACGGCGGGAATCAACCCTTGTGCATCAAAGGTCATCGCTCGACTGTCTTACGACATCACATCCTGCTCCAGTTACGCCGGTCCAAGCCGCACCGGTACCCCGCGCTCGCGCAAGTACGCCTTCGCTTCCTGAATGGTATGAGTTCGATAGTGGAAGATCGAGGCGGCCAAGACGGCATCCGCTTTCCCGTTCACCAGCCCATCGTAGAAATGTTCCAAGCTCCCCACTCCGCCGGAGGCAATCACCGGAATCGACAGGCGTTCCGAGACGGCCGCGGTCAATGCCAGATCGTACCCGTTCTGGCGACCATCCTGGTCCATGCTGGTCAGGAGAATCTCACCGGCCCCGTACCCTTCCATCCGTTGCGCCCACTCGACCGCGTCCAGGCCCGTTGGTTTTCGGCCGCCGTGGGTAAACACTTCCCAGCGACCCGCCTGTCCGGAATGTTTCGCGTCGATCGCCACCACGATGCACTGCGTACCGAATCGCTGTGCGGCTTCGCGAACAAACTCCGGCTGTTGCACGGCCGTGGTATTGATGCTCACTTTGTCGGCGCCGGCATTCAGCAACGTCCGAATGTCATCGAGCGTACGCACCCCACCACCCACCGTGAGCGGCATAAACACGCGAGCGGCAGTCTGTTCCACGACATCGATGATGGTCTTGCGGTTTTCGTGCGAGGCGGTGATGGCGAGAAAGCACAACTCGTCGGCGCCCTCACGATCATAGATGGTCGCCACCTCGACCGGATCGCCGGCATCCCGCAAGTTCACGAAGCTCACGCCTTTAACGACTCGACCATCCTTCACATCCAAACAAGGGATGATGCGCTTGGTCAACATATGGGTGCGTGATCCGTAACCCGTGACACGTGACGCGATCCCGTCCTCTCTTCTTCCAGCCTCATGCAAGCCCCTCAACGTTGTCCGATGGCTGCCACCGCTGCCGCGTAGTCCAACTTGCCGTCATAGAGAGCCTTGCCGACGATCGCCCCTTCCACGCGAGGACCGAGGGCCTGTACCGCCTGTAGATCTTCCACCCGCGTGATGCCACCGGACGCAATGACTGGAATCGAGGAGCATGCGACGACTTCCCCCAACGCCGTCAGGTTCGGCCCATTCAGCATTCCATCCCGGGCGATATCGGTGTAAATGACCGCGCCTAACTCAAGACCGGCGAGTTCCTTGAGGAGCTCGATGGCCTTGGTCTCGGACACCGTCGTCCAGCCCTTCACCGCAACCTTCCCGTCTCGAGCATCAAGGCCCAACAAAATACGCCGAGGAAACTCCTGACAGGCCTGCGCCAGGAACGTTCGATCCGTAAGGGCAGCCGTCCCCAGTACCACTCGCGCCACGCCCGCATGGAGATATCGCCGCACGGTCTCAATGGTCCTGATCCCACCCCCCACCTGCACCTTTACACTGACCGTCTTTATGACCGCTTCGATCTGAGGGAGATTCTTCGGCTCCCCATCGACGGCCCCGTTCAGATCGACCACATGAATCAAATCGGCGCCTTGCTGCTGCCAGCGTCGAGCCACCGAAGGCACGTCCTCTGAATACACCGTTTCAGCGGCCATATCTCCCTGCCGCAATCGCACGCAGCGGCCGTCTTTGAGATCAATCGCCGGAATCACACGCATGACACCACCTGTCGCAATCCGTTCATTTTTCCCCGCCTGCTGCACCACCGTATGGAAACGCCTCCGCCAATTCCTCCGCTCCATAGGCGGCCAACTCCTCGGCAGTGACAAACGCGCCATAGCGCTGGAAGAAGCCTAACAAATCTTCCGTCATCGGCCGTTGCTTTTCATAGTAATTGCCTTCCCATAGCACCATCCCGTCTGACGCCACGAGTGTTACCTCGAATCCCACGGTCGCAGGTGGGTCCGCGCCAAGCCGGCCGCCGACACGTTCCTGATAGACAAGCACCTTGCCGCTGAGTGCCGCATCGGCTCCGAGTCGTTGAGCAATCTGGTGGGGCGGCATCGCTTCTGTCGCAGTCCCCCCGGAGATTTCCCGCCCAACCCTTGCCGCTTCGTTGGGAGAGAGCAGGTGCAGCCCGGATCGAGCCTTGAGTTTTGCCCACATCAAATCAGTGACTTTTTCACCTGCGGAGGCCGGCACACGATGGGTTTGGCGCACAGATTGATCGGTCGTCGGAGGAACCCCGACAGTCATATCGGACCGTCGGACAGCGGACGGGACGGGAAACGCGGGGCCGGACGCCTCGATCGCTTGCGGCGTCGCCATCGTTTCAAACGGAATAAGGGCAATGGTACGGACCTGATACTTGCCCACCTGCGGCGAAGACTTGGCCGTGATTTTCATCCCACTGCAGCCCGTCAGCAGGAGCAATGCGATCGAAATCACGAGCATCCGGGGAGATGAGCACTTCATGTCCAGGCCCCGAAATTCTTGATCACTTGAAGCCCGACTGCCTGGCTTTTCTCAGGATGGAACTGGCATGCGACGACATTGTCTTTCCATACGGCAGACGCAAACGGCCGCCCATACTCCGTCACCGTGGCGACCACCGAAGACTCTACCGGCTCAACGTAGTACGAATGCACAAAATAACAATAACTTCCGGTGGCGATCCCGGCAAAGGGCGGAGCGGACCGCACGATGCGAATGTCATTCCACCCCATATGCGGCACCTTCAGCGACGAATCCAGCGTAAATTTCTTTACCCGACCGGGGATGATACCAAGACCTTTATGCACACCGAATTCTTCACTTTCCGTGAACAGCAATTGCAGTCCCAGGCAAATGCCCAGAAAGGGTTTTCCGGATTGAACGGCAGAGTGAATCGGCGCAATCAATTCATACCGTTCCAGATTCGCCATGCAATCACCAAAGGCCCCCACGCCCGGCAACACCACATGGCTGGCGTCCGCAATGACGCGAGGCTCGCGCGTGACGACGGCCTGGTGCCCCATCGCCTCAAAGGCCTTGGAGACACTGCGCAAATTACCCATGCCGTAATCGATAATGGCAATCATGTTTCGCGTTCGGAAATGACCCGTGGGGACGTGGCGGACACCAGGCAGGACGGCGACATCTGCCCCTCTTGCACCACCGGTTTTACTTAGAGGCTCCCCTTCGTGGACAGGACGCCCCCTGACAGACGTACTTCCGGCATGGTGGCCTGATCCAAGGCCCGTGCCAATGCCTTGAAGATGGCTTCCATGATGTGGTGCGGATTGCGTCCGTACTGGAGGTTCACATGCAGATTCAGTCCACCATGGGTCACAAAGGCCTGAAAAAAATCCTCGAACAGGCCAAGATCGAATGCCTTGATCTTTCGGTCCGGCAAATTCACGTTATACACCAGGTACGGACGCCCGCTCAGATCAACCGTCACCTGAGCAAGGGTTTCATCCAGTGGGACCGAGGCAAATCCGAATCGCTTGATCCCCGCCTTTTCGCCCAACGCCTGATGCAGGGCCTTTCCCATGACAATCCCGACATCTTCCACCGTGTGGTGCTCGTCGATGTCGACATCGCCCTTGGCCTGGACCGTGAGGTCGAAGAAGCCGTGTTTGGCGAGGAGATCCAGCATATGATCAAAGAACCGAATGGAGGTATCGACCTTCCCCCGTCCGGAGCCATCCAGATTCCATGCGAAACGGATATCCGTTTCCTTCGTGGCACGGTGAAGCGAGGCCTGCCTGGGGGCGCCGTTCTTTTTCATGCGAACCTGCTTTGGGCTGATTTGGCGTGCGCATCGAAGCCCTCGATATGCGCCAGTCGGACGATATGGTCCTTGGCTTTCGACAACTCTTCCTTGGTGTAATGCACGATGTTGCTGACCTTCACGTAGTCGTTGACCGACAACGGTGAAAAAAAGCGTGCCGTCGCCCCGGTCGGCAGCACGTGGTTCGGACCAGCGACGTAATCCGCAACCGCAGGCGGGGTATAGCGGCCCAGGAACAGGGCTCCGGCATGCCGGACTTGCTCCAAATAGTCGAACGGCCGATCAACCGAGAGGGTCAAGTGCTCGGGCGCAATCGCATTTGCCACCTCAATGGCGTCATCCATCGAGGGCACGACGAAGGCCACAAAGTGTCGCGCGATCGACTTCGCCGCAATTTTTTCTCGCTGTAAGCCCTTCAATTGCACCTGGATCAACCGCGTCACTTCTTTGGCCAATGAGGGAGAGGTGGTGACCAAATACACCTGCGCATCTTCGTCATGCTCTGCCTCGCACAGCAGATCCGCTGCCACATGTGCCGGCTTCGCATCCGCATCCGCCACCACGAGTAACTCACTGGGACCGGCCACCATATCGATGCCGACCGTGCCATAGAGCAGCCGCTTAGCCGTAGCGACAAAAATATTCCCGGGCCCGACAATTTTATCAACCTTGGCGATGGTCTTCGTCCCGAACGCCATCGCGCCGACCGCTTGCACGCCGCCCACTCGATAAATTTCATCGACCCCGGCGATATCCGCAGCCACCAGCAGATAGGGATTGATCTCTCCTTTTGGGGTCGGGGTACACATGACGATGCGCCGAACACCCGCCACTTTGGCAGGGATGGCGCACATCAGCACCGACGAGGGATACACGGCCTTCCCTCCCGGCACATACACACCGACGGCATCAAGGGGCGTGACCATTTGGCCGAGTGTGGCGTTCTGTTCCTGGTACATCCAGGTCTTAGTGCGCTGCCGCTCATGAAATTGTCGTACACGTTCGGCGGCATACCGGAGGGAGTCCCCCTCATCCTTACGAATATGGTAGTAGGCCTCCTTGATCTCCTCGGAAGTCACACGGATCTGATCGACCTTCACGGTCAGTCGATCGAATTTTTTTGTGTACCGCAAGACCGCACGATCCCCGCCCCGCTCCACGCCCTTCAGAATCGTGCGCACGCTCTTCTCCACGCTCGCGCCTTGCATGCGCGAGCGGGTCACGACTTTCCGCAAGGCCTTGCCATATCCCGGATCAGTACTCGCCACAATGGTCATATCATCCGTCCTGCGCTACGTCTCCGCCTCACGGGCCCGAACGCGCTGAATCAGATCCTTACCGGCGCGACGCGGTCCGGCCGAGATCGTCCACTGCCACCGCAGCCCGTAACCGCTCGATCAACACCTTCAGCGGGGCATGCTTCAATTTAAGGCTGGCCCGATTCACGATCAGTCTGGCGGTCGAGTGCGTAATCACCTCGACCTCCGCCAGATCATGCGCCTTGAGAGTACTGCCTGTTTCGACTAAATCAACGATTCGATCGGCTAATCCGACAATTGGGGCGAGTTCAATCGACCCGTACAACTTCACCAACTCGACCGGCACCCCACGCTGGTTGAAATAGCGTTCGG
>JACOEF010000518.1 GCA_024998705.1 Nitrospira sp. | reverse complement strand
CCCGGCGACACCACCGTGTCCGGGTTCGTCGTGGTCGCAGGCTTGCCCGTGGCGCTCACGATCATGCTGGAGGCCTGGATGACCAAGCTGCCATCCTCGCCCTCCATCTGATTGCGCAGCGTCATCTTGACGCAATCGCCCTGGTTGGCGCGGAGCACCAGCGGCTGAATCGCATCGCCCTGGTTTCCGGTCGTCACCGCACCCGGATCGAATCCGTCTTTTTCCCGCGCTTCCTTGTTCTTGGTTTCCTCAGCACGAACCTTGTCGATATCCCCGGTATGGACGTACATGTACCCGGGATAGAAGTCGAGCCATCGGTTCAAGCTGATTTCGATGTTGATCATCGAAACGTCGTACGTCTTAACCGGCGCATTGGCGGGACATTTCCCCCCTGACGTCATGACCGGCTCGCCCTTGGACGAATCGGACGCCAGCAGGAAGCTGCTCCCATCCTGCCCCATATATTGGTGCATCATCGACATTTCATTGAATGCACCGGAGGTCTGCTGCGCCTTGGCATCCGTCTGCGCCTGTTGCTCCAACTTCTCCATCAGGCGGTGGTGCTGCATCTCCATCTTCTCTGCATTACCCGCACGACCCTCCATGGCGTTTTCCACCACGGTCTGACCCTTCAGGGTCTGGGTCCAGCCCGGCATGGCAACCGGCGTCGCATGTCCCTCATGCGACTGATCACCCGGCCCGGCCGCAAACACCCACGGCGCCGCGAGCAAACTGCCCGATAGCAGCGCCGCCTGCAGCTTACGCAACGCCCCAGGGCGTATGCGCTTGCGCTGTGACACATGCACTGAAGACCTCATATGTCGGCCTCCCTCCTTGATAAATTCCCGCGCCCTTCCGCGGGAGTGGTTAAAAAACGTGGTCGTGTGACCGGCCTCCGTCAGGCAGGACCCCGGCTACCCCCGGCCTCTCCTCGTTCCCTCCACGAAACGCTCCAAAAGGAAAAAGGGCTGGTGAAGGATGTCCTCAAAGTTTGAGGGAGCAGGTTATTCGGAGGCCGGTCCTAATCACCCTCACCTTCCCCAGCACTGCGGCTACAACGCAATTGATATGCCCACAGA
Organism: Nitrospira sp.; assembly: GCA_024998705.1. Taxonomy (GTDB): domain Bacteria; phylum Nitrospirota; class Nitrospiria; order Nitrospirales; family Nitrospiraceae; genus Nitrospira_A. The sequence continues at coordinate 11,173 of JACOEF010000518.1, read as the reverse complement.
CAGAAATAACTATCAACAGAACTTTGCTCATGTTTACAATACGTTGAATACTCTCGTAGGAATAACGGAACGGGCGTGAAATGCTACAGTTTTCCAGGCGATTAGACAGCCAGCCATACAATTAACAATAATGCTTAAAATACAATGACTTGCACTGTCTAAAATGATGGACGATCGATGCCGTTTTTTGGGGCAATATGGGACAGCTGTTCATTAAGACCAGCTGGAGGCGAAGAAGGATCTGGCTGATTACACAGAAGAATTGAGTGAATTACGAGAAGGGAGGTGACAGAAAATCCTGGCACGCGCCTGAGCTATTGAATGCCCAGGTCGTGCAGCTTGTTGTAGAGACTGGCCCGACTGATCTTGAGTAACCGAGCCGCTTGCAGCCGATTCCCTGAGGTCTGTTGCAGCGCCTGAAGGATACGAACCCGCTCAGCCTGCCGCGCTGCACCACGGCCAACCGTCCGGAGGTCGCCATCATCAGCAGAAGCAGATCCCACCGCGACCAGATCCGCACACGTCAGCTCCCGGTGGGTCGTCGTCACCACCGCGCGCTCAATGTAATGCTGCAGTTCTCGCACATTCCCGGGCCAGGGCGCAGCAGTCAAGGCGCGCATGGCCTCTTCGCTCACCTGACGCAATTCCTGACGATGCCGCTGGCAGGAATCCTCGATAAACTTGCACACTAACAGAGGAATATCGCCTCTCCGGTCACGTAACGGCGGAAGATGAACGGGCAACACGGCCAACCGGTAGTAGAGGTCTTGACGAAACGCCTTAGCCTTTACAAGGTCCGTCAAATCCTTGTTGGTAGCCGAAATGACACGGACATCGATTTTGACCGGCTGTGTTCCGCCGACTCGCTTGATCTCCCCTTCCTGCAAGACGCGCAGGAGCTTAGCCTGGAAGGTCGGAGAAGTATCGGCGATCTCATCTAAGAAGATCGTGCCCCCGTCAGCCTCTTCGAACAGCCCTGGCTTGGCCCCTGCCGCCCCTGTAAATGCCCCCTTCACATGGCCGAATAGTTCACTCTCCAACAACGTTTCCGGAAGCGCCCCGCAATCAACCACCACAAAGGGCTTGTCGCGACGATAACTGGTCTGATGAATCGTCCGGGCCACCAGTTCTTTTCCCGTGCCGCTTTCCCCCTGGATCAACACCGTGGCGGAACTATCGGCCACCAAACGGATCATCTCAAACAACTGATGCATGGCCTGACTCGCGCCGACCAGATCGCCTAATCTCGATTCGGTCCGTTCCGGGCGAGACCGACCCAGCCTGTGCTGGGACAGCGACGTTGGAATACTGAGCGATTCCGGCCGCTTATGAAACAGCACGAGGACCGAGGCAACCTCCCCTGAGGACGATACCAAGGGAAATGCCTGGTGCAGACCACAGGCTGTCCCATCGCCCGATGTGTTGCAGGAAACCGTCAGCACCTCTCCCGTCGTAAACACCGACTCAGCGGGACAGGTCCCGCAAGGATCGGTCATTTGGACAAACGCTTGATAACACTTGGCCGGCTTGGTGACTGCGGGCGATGCCCCGGCTTGGGCCCAAGCGGCGGCATTCGCATACACGACATTGAGCTCCCGATCCATCACGACGACGCGGTCGGTCAGCCCATCAGCCAATTGCTTCAGAGCCTCCAAGCGAGCAGCCAGAATCGGATCGGTAAAGGGAGAACGGGGCGTTACTTGTGATTGAGATCCGGCCATCTCATCACTCCTCGTTTCGATAGGAACCAAGCGGAGCCTTTCTACACTAGAGAGGCCCTATTTGTACTACGCCTGCCACGACGAAGACAACCCTCCCCCCTTGGGGGAGACCTCGCGAAAACACGTATCCGCCACCGCCGATGTTCAGTGTACCAGTCCATCCGCCGGCCGACCTCCGGGATGCTGCAACAGTTGCTTCACCGTGGCCTTCAATTCCGACAGCCGAACCGGCTTGTCGAAATAGGCCGTGGCACCGTTTTTCAGCGCCTCGTCTTTCGTCTGGGCATCGCCGAAGGCAGTCATCACGATAATGGGGCACCCAGGCACACAGCGCCTCAATCGATGGACATATTCGAAACCTCCGGCCGGCATCTTTAAATCGGTCACGATCAAATCAGGGGCCGCCCGCATGACCGCAGCCCGCCCTTCGTCACCATTGCTCGCTTCACGCAATTGATAGCCCTCTCCCCACAACTCATCGCAGAGCAGGCTCCGCATATCCTTGTCATCCTCCACCACCAACAACACGGCTGGTGTGCGCCCTTCCGCGCGCGTTCCTTCAGAATAGGTCACCATGAGCACAAAATAACGCAAACGATGTGCCATTTCAGGCGATCCACAAGAGATTGCAAATATTTGAATTTCAATAATAAATATCTATGAATGGTTTACCAAACAGGGAGCATAGGAATCAGGCTCTGGCGAGAAAGGCCCCACCCCGGAAAAAGCCCTGTCCCGAAGCGCTACAGCGGGAGGAGCGGAGCTCACGGCGAATAGCCGATGGCGTTTGGTACGAGCGAAGAAAAGAGTCCCACCAATCCCAAGGATTCTTCAATCCCGGCCATAAGCTCTATGCAATAGGCCATCAGCTCTTACCTACCGGCAGGCAGATGGTGAAGGTCGTCCCCTGGTCAGGCTTACTCTCCACCTCGATCGTCCCGCTGTGCTCCTCAATGATGCCCTTCACCACCGTCAGACCTAAGCCGGTTCCCTTCCCAAACTCCTTGGTGGTAAAAAACGGGTCGAACACCTTGGCAATCACGTCGCGGGGCATCCCGTGACCGCTATCCGACACCGTGAACCGGACCATCTCACGGTCCGGCGCCAATGCCAGCTTCAAGACCCCTCCCTCAGGCATCGCATGAATCGCATTCATCACCAGATTGATCAGGACCTGGCTCATCTGATCGGCATCGGCGTGTACGAATGGGCAGGCGTCGGCAAATGAGGTTTCGACGCTGATGCGGCTATGCGACAGGCGTTCCTGGAAAATTTCCAGGTTGTCCTCAATGGTCCGACGCAAGTCCGAGGCACGGTGTTCGATCGGACGCCGACGGGCAAACGCCAGCAACTGATTCATGACTCGCGTGATTCGTTCGACCTGGCTGACGATGGTCTGGAGCCCCTTCCTGACCGGCTCTTCCTTCGTGCGCTCCATCAGGTATTCGGCCCGGCCCAGAATCACGTTCATGGGCGTGCCGATCTCGTGCGCCATGCCGGAAGCCACCGTTCCAAGCTCAGCCACCCGCTCCGTCCGACGAAGTTGCGCTTGGAGGCGCTTCCGCTCCGTGATGTCACTGGCAATGCCATCGATCCGCAACGGATGGCCTTCTGCATCCTTGATGATCCGTCCGCGGTCATGCAACCACCGCAGGTCGCCGTCGAGCCGGATGATGCGATACTCCACATCGAACTCGCCCGTCGTCAGAAGAGCCTGTCGCGCCTGTTCGGCAATCACGCGATCGTCGGGATGAACGACCTCCAGCCATAACGAAGGTCGGGCCCAAAACGCTTCGGCGGGGCGTCCATAGATCTCTCTGACGGACGGACTGACATACAACATCGTGGATTGATCCAGCGACGAGGACCAGATCACATCCTCCATCGCCCCCAATAAACTTTGAAGCCGCTCTTCGCTCTCCCGCAACTTCTGCTCCGCCGCTTTGCGCATCGAAATGTCCCGCAAGACGACCAGTATCCCGACCCCATCCTCGTCCTGGAACCGAGCGGCCCTGACGGCCACATCCACACTCACCCCATCCAACCGCACAATCTTTTCCTCGACCTCCGGCACCGTGTTGCCAGGCTCCAGGAGATGCCGGATACGCGCACCGACCAACTCGTGGTAGTCGGGATGCGCCAAGTCGTACAGCGACTTTCCGAGAATCTCCTCTGCCAACCGGGCTCCGAACAGCCGGACCCCCTGTTCGTTGATAAAGATGATCCGGTCCTCACGGTTGACCAGGATGGCATCCGGCAAGACCGCCAGGAGCCGGCGATACCGGTCTTCGCTTTGGCGCAGCCGCGTTTCCGTTTTTTTCCACTCGGTCACATCGCGCGTCACTCCCAAGATCGCGGTAACGGTGCTATCGGCTGAACGCAGAGGCACCACGTGCATATCCAGCCACCGGGGAGTCCCCAGGAAACCGACGATCTGAACCTCCAATCGCCCCGTTTCTCCCCGTCCGGCCTTACCGACCACTTCGCGGACGCGCGATCGAAACTCGGCGGTGACCAGAAAGCACATATCCCGTCCGACGACCTCGGCACTGCTCGTGGCCTCGAGCATGGCAAGCCCTGCCGCATTAATGGTTCGGACCGTGCCATCCAGGTCGAGCAGTTTCACACATTCAGGCTCGGTCTCGATGATCGCCCGTAAGAGGGCCTCGCGCTCCGCCAGTTCCTGTTCGAGCCGTTTCCGTTCGGTCATATCGCGGAGGATGACGGTGTAGTACCGCGTCCCATCCGTACCGATCTGCGAGATCGAGGCGTCGATCGGAAATTCTTCCCCGTTGGCCCGGACCCCCGTCACCATGCCCAACGCGCCCATTTGCCGTGCGGTGATACCGGAGCGGCCGAACTCCCGGATGTGTTCGTGATGGGCACTACGGAAACGCTCGGGAAGCAATCGATCCAGCGGCCGTCCCAATACTTCCTCGGCGCCCCACTGAAACATCTTTTCCGCCGCCTGGTTGAACAGCACGATCTTGTGCGCTTCGTCGACCGTCACGATGGCATCCATCGCCGAGTGCACGATGCCTTCGAAGCGGAGTTTGTCTTGATGCAGTTCTGCTTCGGCACGGCGTTCTCCGAGCATCGCATCGGCCACCGCTTCTTCAGCCCGGACGCGGGCTTCGGCGGCCAGCGCGTCGGCGGCCGCAGTTCGATGTCGCTCAGTCTCTGGCGCCGCGAACGTTCCGTCCGACAGGCCGGGGCTCGCATCCGGGCTCAGAAGAGAAGACCGACGGCCGGCGATCAACGCAGCCACGAGCCCCATGATCCCGATGCCGAGGAGACGATTGAGCCATGTGAGGAACGGCAGGGACTCGGTAGATGACGCAAGAGGGCCGATGAGCGCCAGCAACACCACCGCCCCCATACAAGAGCGGGACACCGGGCCGAGGGAGGAGGCGGCAATCAGAGTCCACGGAATCGCATAGAGCAACCACAGGTCGATCCCGGCGGGCGCCGACAGATCCAGGACGAAGATCCCGATCGTCAACAGCAACGGAAGGCCGTATTCACGCAGCAGAGATTTCTGATGAGGGGACTGCACGCCGATGGCTCCCAGCGCGAGGGTGTGACGGTGCATCTACGCGTCTGAGTGTGGTTTGCCTTCGATCTCAGCGAGTTTCCGGTACAGGGTCTTTCGATCGATACCCAAGACATGTGCGGCCTGATACTTATTGCCGCCTGTCTTTTCCAAAATTTTCACGATGTATTCTTTCTCTACCTCATGCAGCGGCAGGGTGTGTTCCGCTGCTTCATCGAGAATCCGGCGATCGCCGCGCGATCCTTGCACCTGCACCGGCAAATCGTCCGCGCCGATCATATCCCCATGGCTCAGCGTGACGGCCCGCTCAATCACGTTCTCCAACTCCCGTACATTCCCCGGCCAGGCATAATCGGCCAGCATGGCGAGGGCGGATTCGCTGAGTCCCTTGACCTGCTTGCCTCTGCTGTCGGCGCACTTCTTCAAAAATGCATCCACCAGGATCGGAATATCCTCCCGACGCTCCCGTAGCGGAGGAAGCCGCAACTCAATGACATTAAGTCGGTAGTAGAAGTGTTCGCGGAACCGCTTGTGCTTCACTGCCTCGGCGAGGTTCAGGTTCGTGGCGGCGATGATGCGCACGTCCACGGGAATGGATTTGGTCGCCCCTACGCGGCGGATCTCTCGTTCCTGAATCGCGCGCAGGAGTTTGGCCTGAAGCATGAGCGGTAGTTCACTGATTTCATCCAGAAACAACGTGCCCTTCTGAGCCTCTTCAAAGAGCCCGCGCTTGTCCATCTTGGCATCTGTAAACGAGCCGCGCATGTGCCCGAAGAGTTCGCTCTCCAGCAATTGTTCGGGAATCGCGGCGCAGTTGACCGGGACAAACGGAGCATCCCGCCGGTCGCTATTGTAATGAATGGCCTTGGCGACCAGTTCTTTTCCCGTCCCGCTCTCTCCGGTGATCAACACGTTGGTCGGCTGTCGGCCACGCGTCGAATGAGGTCGAAGACCGCTTGCATCGGCTTGCTCTTGCCGAGAATCTGATGGAAGCTGTACTCCTTGTGGACCTCTTTTCGTAGCCGGCTGACTTCCCGTCGGAGTGCCGCCTCCCGGATCGCGCGCTCGACCACCCGCACCAGTTCCTCGGTTTTCACCGGTTTGGTCAGATAGTCGCTGGCGCCATGCCGCATCGCATCCACCGCCGTCTCCACAGATCCAAAGGCCGTCATCAAGATCACGCCGATATCGGGATACCGATGTTTCACTTCCGCCAGCAGCTCGGTGCCCAGCATGCCTTTCATCCGGAGGTCGGTGCGGACCACGGCATAATCTTCCTCGCTCAGCTGCTGAAGCGCCTCGTCGCCGCTCCCGACCCCTGTGCACTGGTGCCCCCGGCCTTGCAACACATCGCACAGCAGACTGCGCATCTCCGCATCATCGTCGACAACCAATACCGCGCCCCATTCCTCAGTCATACGGGTCCCTCTCTTGATTCCTCACCGGACCGGCCTGCAACGAGTGCGGGCACAGCCTAATCGGCTTACTCCCGGGCGGTCAAGGGGCGTCGTGCCGCAGGCCTGTATGGCCGACTGTCGCCAATTGCCCCATCTTCCCTCACAGACCAGCCCTCCTGCCCCACGCCCACGAGGCCAACAGGCCACTTCCTCGAGCTGTGCACCCATCCCCCAACGGCACTTCTCTTGCGTCTTCCCTGACGAGGCAAGAGGTCATTTATGGCGGCAGATCACCCGGAACAGGACCCGCGGCAGACCACCCACCCGACCCCGGTCGTGCTGGCTCCCGTTCCGGTAGTGCAAGGTCAAGGCCATGATCGGGCACCTGCCATAACCGGGGCGAGGGCCCTTCCTCTCAGAAAGCGACGGATCCCGCTCCTGATAGGGACGGGGGGACTCCTCGCGCTCCTGGCTCTTGGCGTCTGGTATTGGTGGGCTCATGACCCAGTGGCCGATCACTATAAGACCCTCTTCGTCGATCGCGGGCCGATCACTTCATTAGTCACAGCCACGGGAGCCGTGAACCCCGTCATCTCGGTGCAGGTCGGCAGTCAGGTCTCCGGAAAGATCGCAAAAATCTACGCCGACTTTAACTCGATCGTGCGGGAAGGCCAGATCCTCGCCTCCATCGACCAGAAACCGTACCAAGCGAAAGTCAGCCAGGCCAAAGCCGCGCTCAAAATCTCCAAAGCCACATTGGCCAAAGCACGGAACATGCTCGCACAGAAAAGGCTCGAATTGGATCGCATCGCCGCACTGCGGGAACAGCAGTTCGTCGCCCAGTCGGACCTGGATCTGTCGAGAACCAACTATCGCGATGCCGGAGCACAGGTGGATTTGTCTCAAGCCCAGGTCGATCAAGCCAAGGCGACGCTTTCGTCTGCAGAATTGGACCTGGGCTACACCACCATTTTTTCACCGGTCAACGGCACGGTGGTGTCCCGTAACGTAGAGGAAGGGCAAACGGTCGTCGCCAGCTTCCAAACTCCGACCCTCTTCGTGATCGCGCAGGACCTCACCCGCATGCAGGTCATTGCCAATGTCAGCGAATCGGATATCGGCGGCGTCACCGAGGGCACGTCCGCCGACTTTCGTGTAGATGCCTACCCGCGCGAGTTTTTTCACGGCCTTGTGACGCAGGTCCGGAACGCCCCGGTCAGCATCCAGAATGTGGTCACCTACGACGTGATCATCTCCGTCGAAAACCCCGAACTGAAACTCAAGCCCGGCATGACGGCCAACATCACCATCGTGACGGCGCGCAACGAAGATGCGCTCCGCGCCCCCAACGCGGCCTTGCGATTCCGGATGCCCGGTGTGCCGGTGGATCGCCAGGCGGCGCAGCTCTGGGTGTTGGAGCCGACGGGTCGTGTCCGGGCGGCAGCGATCAACACGGGTATCGCCGACTCGCTGTTCACAGAAATTACGACCGGCGAGGTGCGCGAAGGTGATGCCGCCATCGTGGGGATCACGACGGCGGAGGAGAGCGCCCAGGAAAAACTCCCACCGGGCTTTGAGTTTGGGCCGAAGATACGGTGACGAATCTGCCATGAGCTTTCTTTGGCTGACCATCCAATCCGCCCTGCGTGTGCTCCGGCGCAATCCACTACGCGCGGGGTTGACCATGCTCGGCATCGTCATCGGCGTCGGCGCCGTCGTCGGCATGGTGAGTCTCGGACAGGGCGCGACCGCCTCAGTCCAACGAGAAATCGCCAGCCTCGGCACCAATGTGCTCATTATCGTCCCCGGCGCCACCACCACGGGCGGCGTGCGCGGAGGGCTCGGCAGTGTGTCGACCCTCACCGTCGACGATGCGCGCGAGATCGAAAAACGCGTCGGTGACATCAGCCTCGTCACCTATGCCTCACGATCCGTCCTCCAAGCCATCCACGAGCATAAGAATTGGAACACCATCGCACTCGGCACCACCACCGCCTTTCCCGACCTTCGCAACTGGCCGGTAGCCGACGGCAACTTCTTCACTCAAGCGGACGAGGACGCCGCCGCCAAAGTGGTGGTGCTGGGAAAAACCGTCGTAGACAACCTCTTCGAGCGCGGAGAGGAAGTCATCGGGGCGCAGATCCGGCTCAAAAACGTGCCGCTGCGCGTTATCGGCATTCTTTCGTCCAAAGGCCAATCCCTCTCCGGACAGGATCAGGACGACATCGTCGTCCTCCCGTTCACCACCGCTGAGCGAAAAGTCCTGGGGACAAAGTTCCTCGGGACCGTCGGCATCATCATGGTCGGCACCCAGCACCGCTACAGCATTCCCGCCGCCGTCGAGGAGACGAAAGAACTCCTGCGCGCACGGCACCGGATTCATCCGGCCGAATAAAACGACTTTACGATCCGCACCATGGAAGACGTCGCCAAAACCGTGGCCGGGGCCAGCCGGACCATGATGGTGATGCTGCTCAGCATCGCCTCCATTTCCCTCGTGGTCGGCGGGATCGGCATCATGAATATTCTCTTGGTCTCGGTGACGGAACGCACCAGGGAGATCGGCATCCGTATGGCCGTCGGGGCCAAACGCACCCACATTCTGCTGCAGTTTCTGGTCGAAGCGATCATCCTCACGGCCATCGGCGGAGTGGCCGGGGTGGTATTCGGCATCGCCGGCGCACGGCTCCTCACTCGCCTCATCGGTTGGCCCACGATTATCTCGTCGCAAGCGATCGCCGTCGCGTTCCTCTTTTCTCTCGCCGTGGGCATCTTCTTCGGCCTCTATCCGGCCAACAAAGCCTCGCGCATGAACCCGATCGAAGCGCTGCATTATGAATGAGTACGCACGGCCGCGAAGAGCCCATGGCTGATAGCGAATGGCGCATGAATGGATGCCTGGCACTGGGCAGGACGTTCACCAGGGTCGCCCGGCTAGGCCGGAGCGAGCGAAAGACCGAGGCCTACAAGTACGCCGTCCGTTGGGACCTTGAGCGATACGAGAATGACCCCGGAGGCAGTGTTCAATGCCCCGTGACCTGTTGCTCCGCATGGTAGGAACTGCGGACTAACGGCCCCGATTCGACGTGGCGGAAACCGAGGGCAAGGCCTTCTTCTTTCAAGGTGGCGAATTCGTCCGGGTGGTAGAAGCGGGCTACGGGAAGATGCTCTTTGGTAGGTTGCAGATATTGACCGATGGTCAAGATGTCGCAGTCGACCGCACGCAGGTCGGGCATGACCTCCCTGGCTTCATCCGTCATTTCGCCCATGCCGAGGATCAGGCCAGACTTGGTCGTCATGCCCATCTGTTTCGCCCGGCCCAGCAACTCAATCGACCGCTGATATTTCCCCTGCGGCCGGATCGATGGGAACAAGCGCCGCACCGTTTCGATATTGTGATTCAGGATATCTGGCTTCTCGGCGGCGACCAGGGCCAGCGCGGCTGCATTGCCTTCAAAATCCGGAATAAGCACCTTAATGGTGCAACTGGGAATCAACCGCCGGATATGCTGAATCGTCTCGGCAAAGACCGACGCGCCGCCGTCGTCCAATTCATCGCGGTTCACCGACGTGATCACGGCATGTCTTAAGTTGAGGGCCTGGACGGCCTCTGCGACCCGTAATGGCTCTTCGCGATCGACCTCATGCGGCCGGCCGGTGGCAACCGAGCAGTAGTGGCATCTCCGCGTACAGATATCGCCGAGAATCAAAAAGGTCGCCGTGCGGGCGTTCCAGCATTCCCACATGTTCGGACAACGTGCTTCTTCACAAATCGTGTGCAGGTTGAGCCGATCCATGGTTTTGCGAATATCGTGATAATCCGGGCCAGTCTGAAGCTTTACCTTAAACCAGGGCGGTAGGCGGCGGGATTGGGGAGCTGCGTGCGGATCACTCAACGCAGTCGCAGACTCCACGCCAGGCTTTCGCACATCATCAATACGTATGAAGCTCATGATTGTACCACCGGAGCCACCAATTCCTGCGGATGCTCCAGCACACGTTTAAACTCCTTCAGAAACTGCGCACCCATCAAGCCATCGAGCGCCCGGTGATCACACGACAAGGTGACCTTCATGCGCCGTCCGGCGGTCACTGTCCCTTTGGTCACCACCGGCACATCCCGGATCGCCCCGACGGCGATCGCAGCGGCCTGCGGCGGCATGAGCAGCGCGATAAAGTTATCCACGTCGAACATCCCCAGGTTGGAGATGGCAAAGGTCGCCCCTGTATATTCCTGCGGCTGCAAGCGCTTTTGCCTGGCCCGCTCGATCAACGTTTTGGTCTCCGCAGAAATCTCGGCCAGCGTTTTGGCACCGCAGTCTCGAATCACCGGCGTAATTAGACCGTCTTCCATGCCGACCGCGACCCCGATATCAATCTGCTCGTACCGTCTAATCGCGTCACCGGCAAAGGAAACGTTGATCTCCGGGTGCCGACGCAACGCCAGCGCCGATGCCTTGATGAGCAGATCGGTAATGGACGGATGGGTCTGACGGCTCTGT
>JACOEF010000697.1 GCA_024998705.1 Nitrospira sp. | reverse complement strand
CCGCGATCAGAATCCCGTGATCTTTATTGAGGCGCAATTGTTGTACGGCACGAAGGGCGAAGTGGCGGAAGGGGAGTACACGATTCCGCTCGGTCAGGCTGAGGTCAAGCGGGCGGGGGACGATGTGACTCTCGTGGCCTACTCCAAGATGTTGCTGGTGGCGCTGGAGGCAGCGGAGCAGCTGAGTCGTGACGGGCTCGACGTCGAGGTGATCGACCCGCGCACGCTCAAACCCTTGGACCTCGACACGATCGTGACCTCGGTCAAGAAGACCGGGCGCCTGGTGATCGTCGAGGAAGGATGGCGCTTTTGCGGACTGGGCGCGCAGATTGCCGACAGTATCTATACGGCGGCGTTCGACTACCTGGATGGCCCCATTGTCCGTGTGACCGGTGAGGAGGTGCCGATGCCTTACAGCCGTCCGCTGGAAGACGCTGCCATTCCGGATGTGCCGCGCGTGGTCGCTGCCGTCAAATCAGTCTGTGGTGCAGTATGAGAAACGGTCGCCGCATCGTCCGCGCCGGACTTCGACGATGGTCTGCCTCCTGGAGGGGAATCCATGGCTAGTCGTGTGGTCATGCCCAAATTGACGGATACGATGGAAGAGGGTGTGTTGCTGGCCTGGAAGAAGCGCGAAGGTGAGCCGGTGCATGCGGGCGAAGTGATCGCCGAGATCGAAACCGATAAGGCGGTCATGGATCTGGAAGCGTCTGCCCCCGGTATCCTGCGCAAGATTCTCGTGCGAGACGGTGAAACGGTGCAGTCCGGCACGTTGATCGCGGTCATCGCTGGGTCGGATGAAGACATTACCTCGGCCTTGTCCGACGGCGTGACGGCCGCGCCATCGATCGGCAATGGTGCCAAAAGCGGCGCAGTGAAGCGGGAGGCCCCGGCCCCGTCGCAAGCTGCGCGTCCTGAGAGTGCGCGCCCATTCGCCTCTCCGCGGGCCAAGGCGCTGGCAGCTGAACGGGGTATCGATCTCACTACCCTCACCGGCACCGGCCCGGGCGGGCGAATTATTGAAGAAGATGTGATCCAGGCCGCGGCTCTACCCGCGCAGGCATTGCCTGCCGGTACCGATCAGCCGTTGAGCCAGATGCGAAAAGCCATTGCGAGGGCGACGGTGCAGAGCAAGGCGCCGGTTCCCCATTTTTATCTAACCGTCGAAATCGATATGGAGCAGGCGGAGCAGGTTCGCGGCCAAT
>JACOEF010000279.1 GCA_024998705.1 Nitrospira sp. | reverse complement strand
GGTATCAACGCCGTTGGGGACTGTCACCAGCTCCAGATCCGGCATCGTTCGATGTGCCAGCGCCACTTGCTCCGCGCTGATCGCGGTCACGATCCCCGCGCGCCGCCAGATCCGTTTAATGATCGGTGTCAGGACAGGATAGAGATAGTTGTAGCGCGCCTCAAACCACGGCACGTCCGGACCTTGCAGCGAAAGAACATACGGCAAGCCATGGGTCTCTCGGAGCACCGCACTCATCGCCCCGGCCGGCACGCCGGCAAAGGCAAAACTCACGTCATAGCGATACTGCCTCATTAATCGTCTGGCCAGACACAATCCGCGCCAACTGTATCGGAGCAGCTCACGGTTGGAGGCATGATGAATATTCCGATTGTCGACCGGCACTTTATAGATCGTGATCCGGTCGGCAAACGACTCGGTTTCGTACCGAGTCCGGCTGCGCGAGGAGGTGACCAGGTCCACCGTCACATCCTGCCGTTTCGCCAGCTCCTCCAATAGGTGAAAATTGACGACACCGGTACCACCCCCGAGCGGTGGGAACTCGTTATCGAACATGAGCATTCGAATGATAACTATCTCCTGGTCACACGGCGGGCGACATAGAGCGGTCGGCGTTTGACTTCATCGGAAATGCGGCCGATGTATTCGCCGATCACACCGATCGTCATCAGCTGAATCCCGGCTAGAAAGAAGATCGAGACCACCAGGGTCGTGAAGCCGGCTACCCCGATGCCGAACGTGAACTTTTTCACCAGATAGAAGAGGGCCACCAGAAACGAGAGCAACGAGACCGTGAATCCCATCACAGTAATGATCCGGAGCGGCATGTGGCTGAACGAAATCAATCCGTCGAGGGCCAAATACACCAACTTCCGAAACGTATATTTGGGACTGCCGGCGTGGCGCGCCTGACGTTCGTAGGGCACCCCGATCTGCTTGAACCCCACCCAACTACGAATGCCTCTGACGAATCGATTCCGCTCCGGCATCCGAACCAGCAAGTCCACGACCTTGCGGTCCATGACACAAAAATCTCCGGCATCCAATGGGATCTCAATATTGGCCACCCGCTGCAGCAGACGATAGAAGGCCGCATAGGCCAGCCGCTTGCCCCGCCATTCCTTACGTTCAGTCCGGATGGCGTATACCACTTCCCATCCTTCCTGCCACTTGGCCAGAAATGTGTGTAACACCTCGGGCGGATCCTGCAGATCAGCGTCCATAATGCAGACGACGCGCCCACGGCAATGCTCGAGTCCGGCACTGATCGCGACTTGATGCCCGAAGTTTCGCGCGAACTCCACCACGAACACCCGAGGGTCCGCCTCTTCCATGCGCCGCAACATGACGGGGCTTTGGTCCTGGCTGCCATCGTCAACGAACACGATTTCGTACTCTAGTCCTTGTTCGGTCAGCGTGTCGGTCAGACGTCTGTGTAGCGTCGCGAGATTGTCTTCTTCATTCAATACAGGAATGACGATCGACAGCATCGGCGGCGGCAGCGACCCGCCGGTGGGCCTCATCACGGCAGCGATATACGCGGGGTGCGACCGACGCCCCTCACCCTCTGACGCAAGCTGCATCGCCGCGGCTAAGGTCCGACAGAACTCCAATGCCGCGGCAGGATCGTCCACCGGCGGCATCAGTCGTTCAGGGCGCTGTTCAGTTTCTACGCGCAGAGCCGGCGCCTTCTTCATCGACTCGTCACGTGGAACAGGATTGTCAGATTGGTGCATGGCGTGAACGCGATCCTTCCAGCTCGTACCCGCTCCTCGGCAGCCTCTGACTTTGTCTCCGCCCAGCACCGGAGTGCTCTGCCTGCCAGTGTAGCGTAAAGTACCTGATTCAGCTACTTCTCGTAAGGAATTTGCTGGAGATGTGGCAAGACGTGCCCGGAAGTGGTTCAACTTACAACCGTTCTTCGCGTCAGGGGAAGGAATAGCTGAAGGCACCCTCGCTGGATGATGTCTACTCGGCTGGCAGGGAGCGGTCGATACCTCTCGTCAAGATGGCAAGGCAAACAAGGCCCATGGCAATCCAGACGAATTCTCGAAATCGTCGCAGCAGCGCGAAGGTAATTCCGGTGACTTCTCCATACCCAAACGCCGTCAGCAGCAACAGATTGCCGGCATCCTGCGCGCCCAAGCTGCCTGGGATGAAGAAGGTGCCGCCCTTGATCAACACAGACAACGCACCAATCGCCAATGCCGACAAGACCGTGACCGGTTGGCCGAGGCAGAGAATTATGACGAACACTTCCAGTGCTTCCGCGAGCCACCCTAGCAAAAACAGCCCGGTCGAAAGCAGAAAGGCCATGCGCTGCGTCGCATAAAATCCGGCGATAGTGCGATCCAAGTCGAGCAGTTGTTGCTCACGCGATTCCAGATATTGGATGTGCACGCCGAGGCGCCGGAGCATCTTCAGAATCCACCCAAACATCCCCTGGCGCTGCACCACCACAAAGGCTCCGACCCCGAACCCCAGCAGCCCAACGGACACAAGGCCGGCCATGGCGGTTTGTCCCGCTGATCCTCCCGCGCCCAACAGCCAAAACGCGAGCCCGATGCCGGACAGGATAAAGAGGATCTGGGCGATCGTCATCGTGGTTTTGGCCGTCACCACCGAGGCCAGCCCTTCCACGATGGGCACGCCCTGTCGTTTGAGCAGAAACGCCTTGAGGGGCTCCCCGCCCACATAGGCCGTCGGAGTCGTCATGTTCACAACCTCCCCGGCAGTGCGAATCGCCAGCACTCGCCAGAAGGGCACGTGCGTCGCCCATGCGCCAAGCGTGACACGCCACCCATTGGCTTCCAGAATGTACATGAGCAGGGAGGGGAGGAGAATCACCAGCATGGCGGCGGGCCCGAGTTGTGCCACCGCCTCGTAGATCCGCTCGATGCCGATATGCCAGACCAGTGCGGAGAGCGTCAGTGCGCCGAGAAAAAGAAGGGCCGCCTTAAGCACGGGCCCGTGCCGAGGGACGAATCACCCACACCATCATCAACCAAAAGACGGTCGAGCCGAGCGCGGCCATCCACAGAAACCAGTGCAGCTTATCCAGCAGCGCAAAGAAAAAGACCACCACCGAAAAATCGCGACTCGCAACGTTCTTCAGAATGAAGTCTGACCAGGCCGCCTGCTTGGGCGTATTCCAG
This sequence comes from Nitrospira sp., assembly GCA_024998705.1. Classification (GTDB taxonomy): domain Bacteria; phylum Nitrospirota; class Nitrospiria; order Nitrospirales; family Nitrospiraceae; genus Nitrospira_A. The sequence continues at coordinate 150 of JACOEF010000279.1, read as the reverse complement.
CCACGGGTCGCGCCAATTTTTTGCGCCTTTGTGACCAACCAGAAGGACATGACATTGCCCAACACCGCTGCGCCGCCCAGCGCCAACGGCACCCAGGCGCCCTCGGTACCGGCCTGCCGGAGATACGCACCGCAGGCGATTCCGGCAAAG
>JACOEF010000077.1 GCA_024998705.1 Nitrospira sp. | reverse complement strand
GTAACCTTACGCCTTCTGGCTGGCAATAGCAAAGATCGGGAGGGGTAATAGTCGATGCGCCAGCGGGCTTGAAGCCACCGTGCGTCACGCGGGTGGTTCTGTCGATGGGTTCGGTAGCGCGTGTGCGGCTATTGAGCGCGAAGTCCTGGGAAGGATAGGTTCCCTATCGCCCGAAATGGTAGGAGATGCCAAACATGAAGAGGTTGGCGCGGTAGTCTGCCGTGATGTCGCTGCGGTTGAAAGTGAACTGCGCGAAGTTGTACTTGTACTCGAGGAAGGGGGCGATCGACTCGGTCATATAATAGCGGATGCCGGCCAAAACATTAAAGCTAGGGGCAAACGATGCTTCCGGTCGGAAATTTCCGCTGGAGATATTTCCTATATTGAGGCCGATGCCGAGACCGGCATAGGGTTCGACTTTGTATTGATAGCCGGTGACGCGGACCAAGGCATTAAACGCCAGTGAGTGCACCATCAAATCGGCACCAGGGATCGTGCCTGAGAGTCGAGGGTTGGTGGATGCCGGCAAGGTCTGCTGTTTGATACCGGGGGTGGAACGGTACGCGTCCACTTCAAGCCCGAACCAATTGTAGCCGCGATCGTTAAAATAATGGCCGATCTTGCCTCCGTAAAACAGGTCTTTCTGGAGGGACATCTTTCCGGCATCGGTGGTGTCAAAGGTGGGGGCGTTCATGCCGATCCCTGCGGCGACGTAGGATTCGGCGAACGCACGCATGGGAAGGCACGATATGATCAGGAATAGAACACCGACCGACCAGCGACCCATCACCCCTCCTCTCACTGACCATGGATTGACCCAAAAGGGAACCAGGTGCTACTCTAACCGGCTTCATTCGAGGTGGCAAGAGAGAAGTGCATCTCAGTGGGTGCACGATGCCTCGCTCTGATGGAGCAAGGTTGGCCGCAGACAATATCCTCGCCAGGTAGACTGATCCCAGGACCAATTAAGCAGCGCATACTCGGTGTGTGAGACACGATTTTCGATCACCCGTCCGAATCCGCCGATGCGGAGGAAAAATCCTGCGGGCAAGGCGACGTCTTTCATCAGGCCGAATTCAGTAAAATCTCCTGCATAGTAGGCTGGATCGCCGCGCTCTGTGACGAAGTGTTCTCCTCGCCACAGGGTGATATAGGGGCGCCATCCATCGAGATTCAACCCGGCTGTCAATTGATACCCCCGGCCACGGACGATCGGGGAGCCGCTTTGCGTCGGCTCATTCTGGCTGGTCAGGTAGAGGGCCATGACATCGATTTCGCGGAACCACGAGAGTCGCGACCAGTACTGCCTGGGTTGAAACGTGAATTGAGGTCCGAAGGCCGTCAAGAAATTGTTGCCGGCTGGGCGATCACGAGGCATGCCCGGTCCGAAAAATGTTCTTGATTCAGAGTATTGCGCACCGCCGGAATGGGACCAGTAGACTTGGCCGTTGAATGAGAAGTGACCGGCCGCCACGCGTCCGGCGTAACCCACATCGAAGCGTTCTGCTTTCTGGAAGGTCTCGATTTGATTCCAATTAATGAAGATATCTTGCTGGTAATGTTCTCGGTTCACGAGTAACTGGAAGCCTTGTTCAATCGGGCGGGTGAACAACATCGTATCATTGAACAGCGCGTCCACGAAGGGATGGTTGCGGTGCAGCGTGCCGGCCACCAGACGCATATCGGGGACCATTTCGTATTCGGCAGAGAGGATCGGCTGTACGGTATGAAACCGTTGGGTGGCTCCAACCGGTAGGCCGGTGAAAAAGCCGGCGTTAAGCGTCAGCTGTGGACTGACTCGGTATTGAAGCACCGGAGAAAGGTATTGTCCGGCAAAGGTGTGATCGGAGACGGGGACTCCACCGATCTGTCGCACGCCGGGATAGGCGATGTTGTATACGTAGGTCAAGGCGTCCAATTTGGCAAAGAAGCGGCTGGTTGTGTCGGGTTCTTCCCGATCGCCGAAGGGCTGTGAGAGAGAATCCCAGACGTCTCCAATCAGGTCCGCGTGATTGGTGTCCCAGTTCCAATTGAACACGATATATTCCTGATTCACCCACTTGAAGGTGTCGCGCGTGAAATAGGTGCGGCCATCTTCGGTAAAAAATGCCCGGATGCGACGAGCCTGTGCGCCGAACTCGATGGACGCGCGGTTGCCCAGGCGGATGGTCTTTGAGAGGCCGACTTCAGGAAAATTGCTTGCCCGGAACTCCGGATCGCCCTGCAGGCTGAGGAAGTTGCGGCCTTTCCAGAAGGCAAGGTACGGACGCCATCCTGCCAGATCGAGCCAGGTTTGGAGTTCGTACCCTCGCCCGCGGGTCGCCTCTGTGCTGGCCTCCGTTTGGTTGTAACTCGTCAGGTAGGTGAAGCGAATGCCGAGTTGATTCCACCAGGGGAGAGCCGAGAAGTAGCGGGACGGTTCCAGGACCAGCGCAGGGCCGGCGGCGATCACGAGGTTGTCGCCTGCTTGGAACGACCGGTCGAGTTTGAAGAGGGCCTGCCCGTTGTGTACCCAGTGGGTTTGCCCGTTGAAATGCAGGGGGCCAAACTTCAGTTGCCCGGCATACCCGACGTCGAATCGGTTGGTCGCGGAACCTCGAAAAGCCGGTTCCCAGTTGATAAACAGGTCTTGCCGATAGAACTCGGTATCCACTAGCATTTGAGCCCCTTGTTCTATGGGGCGCAGGAAGCGATTGCCCCGGTAGAACACGGCGTTATGGAATTCCTGGTGCGGGACGTGAAGGGTATCGATCACCGCGCTGATCTGTTCGGTCGGCTGGTACGTGAGGCGCAGGATCGGACGGACTTGGGAGACCTCGGTATCATGCCCGAACGGCATATTGGCAAACACGCCGAGCTCAGCTTCGAGGGTGGGGAGCAGACGTTTGTAGATTGAGGCATTCACGAGGTTGCCGATGAGTGTGGTGTCGCGCCCCAGCCCATTGGTGAAGGTATTGTCTTCCAACCCCTGTTTTTCGAGATTGAGCATGAAGGTGGAAACGGAGAAGCGCATGTCGATGGGGTTGGAAGGGAGCGGCTGGGGGAGTTCCTCGGCTGATAGCAGTCCGTGGGGTGCGAGTAGGAGCAACACAAAGATGAGGCTTGCTCGGAACGGCCTGCAACCGAGTTTATGAATGAGTACAGGTTCCACGTATGGGGGGCGATGATAAGAATCGGGAAGGTGCCGCGTCAATTGCTATATGCACCTCGGTGAGTGGAGTGCGTGCAACGATAGGGCGCACTCGTCCACCGAATTTTGAGAGATGAGTGCGTGACATCGATCCAGGGCTACAAGAGTTGGCTTAGGATCATCGCGTGGTGTTGTGCGGATCTATTCGAGAGCAGTAGGGGCGCAACCTCGTTAGTTTTAATGAGTATAACGAAAGACATTCTCAGGCATTGGGCACTCACAGCACAAATTGTGCTCAATATACTCATTGGATACCTGTTCATAAAGTTTCTAGCCTCGAATTGGGGAGCGTCAGCGCACAAAGACGCCTTCGACGTTGCCTATTCAATCCCTTTTCTGGTGATAAGCGTGAGTGGTGTCACCTTCCTTGAGGCGGTCATAACCACCCAATTTTCAAGTATGCGTAGAAGTGAGGGCTTTAGAGCCAATGCGATGTTCTCAGGCATGCTCAATTACCTGCTGGTATTTTCGGCATGCGCGATATCGCTGAGCGTCATCTTTGTGGCTCCGTTTACGGAGTTGCTCGCTCCTGGGCTCCAGGAATCTGCCCAGCGTGAGGCGCAACAGCTCATTCTCCTGTTCATGCCACTGGTGGTTGTTTTTGGGGTGGGGTCCCTTCTGAGTGCCATCCTGACGGCCTATGAAGTACCCGTCGGCAATGAGATATATCAACTGCTCAGCCGAGTCGGGCTCATTGGCGGATGGTTGATTTTTGGATACACGCCCTCTCTCAATGAGACCGCAATATCATTGTGCGTGTCTGGCTTCTGTGGGCTTTTCTTCGTGTGGATCATTTTTAGCCAGGTTACCAAGATTCAATACCAACCAGGTCTGAGTGCCGCGAATCCTGAGATCCAGCACGTTCTGAGTCAAGGAGTAGGGCTGTTTCTCACCTCCATTTTAGCTCAGGCGGCGCTAGCATACATGCGAAGACTGGGGTCCCTGGATGGGGTGGGAACCATCGCTGTGTTGTCGTATGCCTTGGCGCTGATCTATCCTCTTACGATATTAGCTGCCAAGCCAATCGCCTTGATCATCGGGCCTCGCTATATCCGCTATATGCAGTCTGGTGATGTCGCGTCTGCCCAATATATTCTATTTGCCACTTGTGGCGGTCTACTGTGCATCACGGTGTTGGTAGGTGCAGTAATTTATGGCAATGCACAAGAAGTCATTGAGTTCGTCCTTGGTGGTGGCAAGTTCTACGCGTCCGTGGCGAGTGCGACAGCAAACCTGTTGAAATTGGCCATTTGGGGATTACCTGCTGAGGCGATTTCGAGAGTGTTGCTGGTACCACTCTTCAACGATGGCCGAATGCATACGGTGTCCGTAATCTATTCCAGTCGATACATGCTGCAGATGGGCTTGAGCTATGCGTTATTCAACTCGGTGGGGCGAAACGGTCTTGTTTGGAGCTATGTTGTCGCAGTTGGGTTTCAAACGCTGCTGGAAGCTGGCTACCTCTCTTACGTCGTCAGGCAAAAAGTGCGATTTGCTCGTAGTTGAAGCCATTCCGGATCCCGCACTAACGAATGGACACGGCACAGTAGCTTCTTCATTCTAATCGTGACAATGGAAGATCCAACCCTATATCTGTTGCTCGCGGTGCTCACCGGTATCGCTGCGATTCCCTTTGGGACCCTATTCCTCAAAAAGAGGAAGGATATCTTCGAGCCCGTGTATTGGGCGTCGGCATTTTTTCTCTTACTCTTTGTGGTGCGAGCGATCTTCGACCTTACCCTTGGGTCGGCATTTCTCTCCCCACCGTTTGATCACCAAACAGTTCAAGCCGTTACGCGTGCAGTATTGTATCTGATTCCTAGTTTGATCTGTTTCTTTATAGGGTACTATTCGAATTTCGGTCGTTACGTAGCTCGGATGCTGCCTTCGTTGCCAGTAACTTGGAACAGCGAACGAGTCAGCCTCCTTTTGCCGTTGCTCATTTGTGTGGGGCTCATTTCTCAGTTTTTCCTCATCCAGCACTTGGGTGGATGGTCCGATTTTCTCGACGACAAGCAACGAGCCCTCACCGAGCCTGGACAAGGGTATTGGGCGGCAGGAGTGTCGCTGATTCCACTGGCATTCGGGGTCGCTTTAACTAGATGCTTAGTAAATAGCACCGGGTGGATTCTGACCTGCGCGGTGTTGTTCCCTCTCGTTCTAGTGCTCGGTCTAATCTCGGGATCAAAGGCGGCATTTTTGGGGCCGTTTTTGGCGCTCTTGGTTTCGGTGCATTATTTGAGACGGCGAGTGAATCTCGGCGTCATCGTTCTCTTTGCGCTGCTCGCAATATTGGTTTTCCCCTTATTCAATTTGTACCGTCAAGTTGGGACCATTGATCGGATGGTTGAAGCGGTTGCTGAATTGCCGAATAATGTCTTTGGAGGCGAGTTGCCGATGGAGGAATTGGGATTAATGTTAGTGCGGGGTGGAATGAGCAGGTTCTTAGGCATTGACTCACTGACCTATATCATCAGAGATACGCCAGAGGTGATGGATTTTCAGTATGGCCGCACCATTCTCGGTACGTTATTCGCCTGGGTACCGCGCCAAGTGTGGACGGATAAACCAGTTGGTTTTGCCCAGTTATTTGGAGAGACTTACCTGGGACATATCTTTTATGGGACTGGTACTGCCGCCGCGCCTACGTTGCTGGGGGAAGCATACCTCAATGGGCACATCGGAGGGATGGTGGTGGTTGCGGTGCTATGTGGAGTATTTGTGAGGTCTTCGTATGCCTACCTTATTGAACAGCAGTTTGGACAGCCTGCGGTATTTCTGTATAGTTGTCTCTTTATACACCTCTTCACATTCTGGGAGCGTAGCATTGACGGCATTGTTGTCGCGACATTGATACTCCTCTGTGAGTCTAGCATGTTGATTTTGTTAATGGGAGGGCGGCGCCCTCAAAACATAAATCGGCTCTAACAACCTGGGATGTGTCGAGCGTCGAAGGTAGCGAGCAGCAAGCAATGAGTGGTGTTCTCTCAAAAGTTAAGCGGGGGATTTTTGTATTAGATCATCATGGGTTCGGCAATGTTGTTTTAAGCCTTCCTCTGTTGCAATCGATTTCACGATGGGCTCTGAATAAATGTGTTGTGATGGTGCTGTTTCGAAGTCCTGAACACTTTCAACTCATACAAAATGATGTATCAGGGATTGAACCCATCTATCTTCAGAATCGGTATGAAGGTCTGAGGGGACTATGCAAGTTGCGTATGGATTTCGGTGGGACTACAGATATGCTGGTGGTGGTGCCTGGTGTTCCGGTGAGCACGGCCGTTGCTGTTAAGGTGGCGCTGGGAGCCGGTCTCATGGTTGGTGAAGCACTGCCGGCTAAACAGTGGCTATTCTCAGTGTCCGCGGAGAAGAGATGGGATAAGTCCATTTTGCAGAGTCAGCAAGAGCTTGCACGATCGTTGGGGCTCCAAATGAGTGTGCCTCATCCGGTCTTGAGCTTGTCGGAAGCGGAAGAAAAGTGGGGAGATCAGACGGTCAGGCATATGTTTAAAGGACTCTCCACGCCGATTGTTGGGGTGCAGTGCGGTGCGAAGGAAGTTGCCAAGCAATGGCCTGTTCATTCGTTCGGCGAGGTGCTTGCTCTGCTGAAATCCAGATTTCCAGACCTCGGGGTGATTAGCTTTGGTTCGAAAGGGGAACAGGAAAAAACCGTTGCCGCACGAGTTGTGGCAGGGACGATTCCTTGGTTGGATGGTGTGGGGCGATGGACTATCAGGGAAAGTCTTGCGATCCTAAGAAGATGTGACCTGGTACTTTCCGGTGATACAGGGATTATGCATATGGCTGCAAGTCTTGGGGTTTCGACTGTCAGTATATTTGGCCCCACTTCACCTGAACGACTC
>JACOEF010000356.1 GCA_024998705.1 Nitrospira sp. | reverse complement strand
ATCTCGAACAGCCGCCGGTGGAGTGGACGTTCATGCCGCTCACGGCGGAACTGAGTCCGCAGTTTGCCGCGCGCTATCCTGAATTAGCCAACATCTTCGACAACCTGCACATGTTGCACGACAACATCAGCGATATCCTCACCAGTGAGCGGCTTCCGACTTGGGAGGCGAAGCGGGCTGAAATTTATCGGTTGGTAAATAGTTACTATCTGGCCAGTGCGGATGCGACTAATCCGATGATTGTGCAGGGGCAGGAGCATCACCAGTGAAGTTGAGACGGAGGCAAGTCGTTGCGTGCCTGCTCGGCGCCGTGCTGATGTGGACGGCTGCGCCGCTGTTCGCCTTGGATCATGACAATCTCGATCCCAACCGTCCGATCGGGATGGAGGATGCCTATGCCATACCCAAGGGTGAAATCGGTTTGGAAGGCGGTGTGCGCTTCAATGATCGGCGAGAGGGGCGCACGAGCGTCACGTTTCAGCCGCAGATCATCTACGGTGCGTTCGCTAATACGCAGATCGAAATCCAAGGCGATTTGTTTACCGACCCGCGTTCGCTGGTGGGCGCGAATAAGTCCGGCGATCTGCATCTGGGGGTACTGTACAACTTCAATACGGAACCGTTGAATCTGCCGGCGTTTGCCGTCAGGGTCGAGGCGGATCTTCCCACCGGCGTGAATTCCAAGGGCGTCGATACGCAGCTCACCGGCATTCTGACCCGTTCATTCGGGCGGCTCCGTGTGCATCTCAATGCCGGATATAGCGTGATTGGCTCACCGCAAGGGCAGGAGCGGCCCGGCGCCTATCGCGCCGTCGCCGCCGTCAGTTATCCGTTGGGTTATCCCACGAGCTTTCGTGACACGCTGATCGCCAGTGTCTACACCCGCCAATCGGACCTGCGCGGGCGACAGAACCACACCGGCGTCGAAATCGGCATCCGGCATCAATTGACCTCGCGTGTTGTGCTCGACGGCGGGCTCGGTACCGAGTTTGTCGGTCCGGCGGATCGTGCGGCATTACTGGGGACGGTCGGTGTTTCGGTCGGATTTTAGTGGGGGTGCGAAGCCTGCTGCAGGACACAGCAGGCTCAGTGTCCCGCCGGTCTGTACCAGCGTGACGCTGCTGATTCGTCGCGTCGTAGACCTCACGGAACACGCGCCCTCAGAAGGGCCTCGTTCCAAGTTCGATGTCGTTCTCTTGCGACGTTTTAAATCTGCCGGTACACTTCGTTGTGATGAAGCGGGTCTTGTTCATTTGCAGCCAGAATCGGCTTCGAAGCCCTACGGCAGAACAGGTGTTTTTGTCCTGGCCTGGGATAGAGGTGGCTTCAGCGGGTCTTAACCATGATGCCGAGAGTCCGGTTACGCCCGAGTTGCTGGAATGGGCTGATCTCATCTTTGTGATGGAACAAGCGCACAGGAATCGGCTGTCAAAGCGATTTAAGGAATACATCAAGTCCGCACACATAGTGTGTCTGAACATTCCTGATGAATATGAATATATGGATCCGATCCTCGTTCAGTTATTGCGCGAGCAGATTTCACGATTTTTGCCTAGGGTTTGAGATCAGAAAAATGGAAACTTATCTCATCTGAAGGCCTCGTTGGGGTAGAGTTTCATCCTGGTGACGAAAACGTATTCGATGGCAAATGCCTTCAACAATGCCATTCTGAGAGTCGTGCGTAGTTTCGGCGGCAATTCGCTTCGGTTGACAGTGCCCCGCAGTGATCGGTAGGCTCAAAACAGTGGGAGGGTTTGTGATGGCACTTCTTCTCGCGTTCTACCTTATCTTTTCCGCAGTTATTCCCGCATCAGCGTTAGAGGGTGCTCCGGCCACCGCCTCGTTGGTCATCAAGGCCGATGTTTTATATTGGGAAGAGGGCGAACTGATCGTGAAAGAATTCTCCGGTCACGAAGAGCGCCTGAAGGTGACGCCTGAGACCAAAATCGAGGGCGTGGTGGGCGGTCGATTGAAGACTGGCGACAAGATCGTGGCGCAGATCACCGACGACCGTAAGGCGCTTTCGATCAAGTTGCAGATTCCGGACGGCCGGTAGGGGCCTCGCCTCTGAATATTCCTCTGTAGGAAATTCAGAATGGTCGCCCCGTTCGTTCGTCGTTCGTCAAACGTCGTTCGTCTCTCGTTTCAGAGCGGACTGTGACATGTTCGCGAGATACGTTTCACGCTTCACGGATCGGCAAGCGACGGAGAACGCTGCCGGCGGGCCGTATCAACAGCCGCTAATCGAGGATTGAGAATGCGCCGATGAAATACGGCCCGTTTGCCGCCTGCGCGCCTCTGATCCGCACTTCAGTCACATCGTACACCCACCCGCCGACCAGCCAGGGATTGGGGGCCAGGTTCGACCAGTACCACCAGCTGCCGTTCGATTTTCTGAACCAGAATTGAATCGGCTCGGAGCCGGCGACTCTGACGATGGGCATGTCGAATACCCTGGGTTGATGCGTCACCCGGTCTTCCATCCAGATTTTGATCCAGTGATCCTTTCCATGGGTGCCGAGGGTTCTCGGTTCATGAATCCAGTCGGCGGCGATGCAGTCATCACCGACCTCTCGTCCGTAGCCCGCTCCCGGCCCGTCGCCGGGATCGACAAAACAGGGAGTGAGCAGGCTCGGGCTATCGAACGTCAGATGAATGTGACCATAGGTCATGTCGTCCACGTTGATGTAATTGCTGAAGCAGCGATGACGATACGTCCAGCAGGCCTGATGGGTGGCATTACAGGGCTGCAACTCGCCTGAATTGTCGATGCCGGTGGGGTAGCCGAAGTTCCCTCTGGCCTGCCCGTAGATATAGGTCAGCGCAAACGTATTATCGAAGTCCACGACACAGTCGCCGAGCCAGTCGTGGGCCTCGGCCGGTGTGGCGGCCAGTAACAGTCCGCCCAGGATGATGGTGGCAGAGAGCAGCAGTGTGCTGACTTGTATCCGCTTCATGGTCCTTTCCTTTCTTGCTCAGGTCGGGCTCCGTTCACGGTCACTGACCCGTCGCGTCTCGTAATCGCCGAAATGCCTGATCACGCTCGGCTTCCGGCAGAAGCAGGGCCGCATGGTGATATCGATCCACCAAACGCTGCTTCTGCCGAAAGTTTGTGGCTTGGGTAATCTGTGTGAGCAGGCCGTTCAAATCGACAGAACCGGAGGGATTCTGCTGGTGCATCGACGATTCCGCCAACATGGCGCGCACTTCCTCATCGCTCGCTTGACGAGGGCCTTGCACGGTTTGTCCGGCTTCGCCGAGCGGCCCTCCCGGCACGAACTGGTGGGGAGGAGGCGGGACACATCCGTAGAGAAGCAGCATCAGCAGGGTGGTGATCCGGCGCATCGTTCCCTCCTTGTCCTCTGCTGTCGATCCTGGAAGCGTGGTCAGCAGGCTCGCGCTGCAAGAGGTTTGTCACAGCGTCTCATGAGGCAAACTCTGCGCCATCGAACTCAGGCAGAGCAGCTGCCCGTAATAACAATCGCTTGGAGCCAGCGGCCGGACGTGCTGGTATTTGTGGGTGGCCGGGGAGGTATCGCATCGGATACAGATCCGTATCCCATCCGATACCACTACGTAGATGGGTGGCGCGAAAATGAGAAGGCCTCTGGCCGTTGAGTAATTCCTCTGTCGACGTTCCGGTTCTCGTTACCTCGACGAACTGGCCGTGTAACTCCACCCGTGGTTCGATCTCTTTTGATCTCTATGGGCTGATGGCTCGGCAATCACGGTCGCCTCGTGAAGCACTGTCCCTCTAGGAACCAGCCACGCGCCGGAGTATCCTCTCTAGGAGATGTATCCTCAACGCGCTCATAACAGACCGTTCTGCTCCATGAGCGGATGGGTGGTGATCTCGGGTTTTGTTTTGGCCTTGTGCGGCTTGCCCGTTTCCGTAGGCGCAGCCGTCACCACGTTCGTCGCGGAAGACTATGCGCTCACCGGCCCTGAGCAGCTCGACTCTGGTTGGCAAACCGTGCGGCTCATCAATCACGGTCGGGATGTGCATCAGGTTCAGTTCCTGGCGCTCCCTTCGGGCAAAACCCTCGCCGATGTCGAACGGGCGATGGCCTCCCGGTCTCCAAGTCTCCCGAGCTGGCTGAGGCGTCATGGCGGTGTGAATGCCGTCCGGCCTGATGCCGAGGCTTCCGTCGACGTTCAACTTGAGCCGGGAGACTATGTGTTGCTCTGCGGCATTCCGGACGTGGCGGGACGTCCCCACGCTATGCGCGGCATGGTGCGGGCGCTTCGGGGGGTGGGCGCAGCGGCTCTGGGCGAACCAGTGTCACGGCCCGATGCGACGCTACGTCTGAACGATTTTGCGTTTGCGTTGAGTGGCCCGCTGCAGGCGGGACCTCGAACCGTGCACCTCGTCAATGATGGTCGGCAAGCCCATGAGGTGGTGATGATTCGTCTCGCGGAGGGAGCCTCGGCGCAGGAGTTCATCGCGCGTTACAGACCGGGAGGACTGCCCAATTCCGCCGGTCGGGAAGTCGGCGGTCTCACCGGCCTCGATCCGGGGCGAGAGGGCTACCTGCATCTTGAACTGGAACCAGGGCGATACGGGCTACTCTGTTTTCTGGCGGACCCGGTGACCGGCGCCCCGCATTTTTCCCGTGGCATGTGGATGGACATAGACGTCAGGCCGGTGATGATTCCAGCGGAGGGCCCGTGACCTATCGAGACCTGATGCGGCTAGCGAACGGTTATGCGGAGTCAAAGGTACTGCTCGTTGCCAATGAACTCGGTCTGTTTACGGCAATCGGGGATGGCGGCAAGCGCGCCGACTCACTGGCCGCCGCCTGCGGGGTGACATGCGAAGGCATGAAGCTTCTGCTGCAGGCGTTGGTTGGCCTCGGCCTGGTTCGCGCCAACGCGGGCCGGTATTGGAACAGCCGGCTGGGGGCGAAGTATTTGGACGCCCGAAGTCAGACGGCGGTGACGAATCTGCTGTGGCTGCTGAACCATCATTGGTCTGATTGGACCGGGATGGCGCAGGCCATTCGGCGCGGTCGGTCCGGATGGGCGCCGGTCACGAAGACTGCGGTGTTCCGACGACGGTTTGCCCTAGCGATGCACGAGCGGAGTTATATGTTGGCGCCGCGTACGCTCGACGGGATCCGGCTGCAGCGTGGAGCGACGCGCCTGTTGGATCTGGGCGGCGGGTCGGGCGCCTACTCTATCGCGCTGGCGCAACGACATCCCGATGCTCATGTGCTGCTGGTCGATCAGGCCGTGTCGGTGGCGCGACGCCACATCAGCGAGGCCGGGTTGCGTGATCGTGTTGCGGTGCGGCAGGGGGACGTATTGACCGCGCCGCTCGATTCGGGATTCGATGGTGTATTGCTCTCCAACCTGCTGCATGATTTGAGCGAGGCGGAGAATCGGGGGCTGTTACGTCGGGTGCATGGCGCACTGCGTCAGGGGGGAAAGATTGTGATTGTGGAGTATTTTCTCAACCCTGCCGGCACCCTTCCGGCCGAGGCAGCGGTGTTTTCGCTGCTGATGTACGCGTTCACACCGACCGGGAGAAGTTATGCCTGGAAGGAAGTTGAGACCTGGCTGACGGCAACCGGATTCGGGCGGTTTCGCCGGCGCTCCGTTACGGACAGCATCGGTACGCTCGAAGCGGTCAGGCGGTGACTTCCGCCGGAGGCGGGGTGACGGCACTCAGCCGGGCATGATACTTCTGCAAATGCCGCCGGACCGGGATGAGTAATCGTGGCGGGATGTGAGGGCAGACTTCACGATCGAATGATACCGCCCGCTGATACCGCTTCACGCCCAGTGCCGCTTCAGCCAACGCCCAATAGAGATTCTCCACCCACCCGGAACGGATCACGGTATCCAGATATGTGTACAGGACGCGAGGCGATCGCACAGCACCTCGATAGGCGTCCTTGATTTCGTTCAACAGCCGCTCCTCCTGCGCCGTCCGTTGGTACAGGCCTTCCACCACATGGTTGAGCGAGAGAAAATCCTGCAGATCGAAGCGGGCGTCGACCGGTTGCGTCTGT
>JACOEF010000295.1 GCA_024998705.1 Nitrospira sp. | reverse complement strand
CGGTTCCGATGTCGAAGGCACGTGCGCAGGACGGCAGTGGCGCGTGAGCCACCAGATCCACATACTCGCTGCGAATCGGAGCGAACACGCCATAGTGGGGGTGGATGCGGTCACCGAGCGCAGGGACGAGCACCCCGTTCTTACGCCATTCGTGTGCGCCGACGAGTCCCAGCAGTTCGCGGAGTGAAACCAGTGCGGGCCCTTCACAGGGGCCATAGGCTTCCGTGCAGGCGAGTCGAAGATCGGGGGCGCGGCGGAGACGAATGTCGTAGTCGTCTTCAAGGGCCACGAGCAGCATGCCGAGGATACGCGCCCGGCGGGATTGAGTCTGTCGATGAAAATGGAAGGACTCCGCCGGCGAGGTGCCGGGTTTGGGGGGATGGCGGTCGGCACGCCGAGCCATGGCGTTGAGTAACTGTCGGGCATTCTGGAAATCGCCTCGCCAGAGCAGCGCGGTTCCTTCGCAGGCCAGGCGGTGCGCAGCATCGGCGGTCATGCTGTCGTCCGCAATGGTCACACGTGTGGGCGGTGGGGCTCCCCATTCCGAGCGCCAGCGCGCAGCGCAGGGCTGATCGGCCTCGGTCCAATGCACCAGTGGTGGCGTGCTCATGAGAGGACCGTGCCTGGAGTGTTGGGTGGTTCCGACTGTTCTTTGCTGAAGCGGTTGTTCATGGGAGTCGCTGTGGTCCTGTGCTGAAATTCCGTGCGTCTGAGTAGGCTACTGGAAATGTTGCCGAACCAGGGCTTCAACAGACTTGAAGTGCCGATCGGGAAGATTCTTGAAACGCCGTTTACAATCGAGCAGGGCCTCTTCCGCCGTGGGGAAGGGCTCGATCGTGTCCATCAAGTGGCCATAGTAGTCCGTGAGTTTCAGTTCGACCGTACGGAGTAAGGATGGGTCCCCTGCAAGGGCGGCCGCGGCCTTTGCCTGGTCTCTTCCCGATTCTACGAGTGCCTGAAAACAGAGGCCCTTTAGCCGTTGTGTGACGGTGCTGCGATCCCATCCCAGCGCCTTGGCCGTCGCCTGCATATCGAACCGGTGTTGGCGTAACTGGTCCAGCACGGCGATGTCCCCGGCCGGATCGGGGAGGAGCGGTTTGGTCCCGGTGGTGACGACGGCGGGAGAAGGCGTGTCCGAGAGGCGGAGGTCGGCTGCTGTGATGATCGGGCCGTCCGAGAGTGCGATCGCCTGTTCGAGGCATTGGCGCAACTCTCGCACATTGCCGTTCCATGTCTGTCCCTGCAGCGCCGCCAGCGCCTCTTCCGAGAGCCGGATATGTGCATGGGCCGGCTGCGTTGCGGCTTCCTGCAAACAGGCGTCTGCGAGGGGCGGAATATCGCCGGGTCGCTCTCGCAGCGGCGGCAGGTGCAGAACGAGACCTTTGAGTCGAAAATACAGGTCCTCGCGCAACCAGCCTTCGGATACGCCACGCTGAAGATCTTTGTTGGTGGCCGCGACGATCCGGACATCGACGGTGGTGGGACTCGTCGCCCCGACGCGATAGAAGGTCCGGTCTTGCAGCACCCGTAACAGTTTACTTTGATGGTCGAGACGAAGGTCGCCGATTTCGTCCAGGAAGACGGTGCCGTGATGCGCCAGTTCGAAATAGCCTTTACGATCCGTGAGCGCACCGGTGAAGCTGCCGTGCACGTGGCCGAAGAGCTCGCTCTCGAAGAGCTCCGGAGAGATTGCCGCCATGTTCACCGCAATGAAGGGTTGGGCCGATCGCGGACTCAGGCGGTGCACCGCGCGCGCAAACAGCTCTTTGCCTGTTCCCGGCTCGCCGGTGATCAGGACGGTGACGGTGGAACGGGCGCCTTTCTTGAGATCGCGAAACATGGTCAAGATGGCAGGGGCTCTGGTGACGATGCCCACGTGCGCGCATTCCCGGCGGAGTGTTTCCTGTTCGGCATTTCCCAGGGGCGCCGAGCTAATTGTTGCAGCCCGCAGGTTCTGCAGCTGCCGTTCGAGTTCGTCCATGCGCTGCCGCGTCGCCTCCTCCTGCGCTTGGGCCTCGGCGATTTTGAGCTGAAGCTCGGCGGCGAGTTTGGTCGATTCGGCTTCCCTGAAGGCTGAGTGGGACATGCCGGCGCGGGCCGATTCGAGGTCTTCTTCCAGGGATTCCACGGCCGTCTCCCTATAGATCAGGGCTTCGCGAATCGATACCAGGTGTTGTTGAACCTGCAGCATGTCCTGCTCCAGCAGGGCCAGGCGTCGGGTTGCTACGACCTGCCCTAGCAGGCTGGTCGTCACGAGTACGGTGACGGCTGCCGTGACAGGGATCACAAACGGCAGTACCCACTGGGCCTTGGTGAGCGAGATCAGCCCGACGGCCAGATAGAAGAGGAGGCTTCCGATTCCCAGGAGCAGCCCCTTCCAATCCGTCCACCGAAGGACCATCCAGGCGATAGCGAGACAAAGGGCAATGGTCAGGAGGAGTCGCTCAATCGGCGCGAGCTCATGAATCCAGTTTCGGGTGAGCAGCGTGTGGAGCAGGTGCGCCTGGAGGATCATGTCCGATGCGTCGTCGCCTGAAGGGAGGGTCCGTTCCAGTTGCGGGGGCGGCTGGGTGAGCAAGAAGACGACTTTGCCGTTGATCAGCGTGCTGAGCGCGTCATTCTCCTGCCGGTCGAGGAGGCGGGAAAGTTCCAACACCGTGATGCCGGGGAACGATGCGGGAACCTGTCGCCCGGCGAAATTGAGCAGAAGGCGGCCCTGACGGTCGAGCGGGATCGTCAGGGAATCCGTCGTACCGTTCGGCCATCTGGCGTGCTGCACCCGGAGCTGTCCGGAGCGTCGTTCCACCTGGTCCAAGGGAATCTGCCAGAATGTCGCAGCCAAGGAGAGGCCCAGGGCCGGGCGTACGTCCGTTCCGTTTTCGTGAAAGAACTCAGCCCGGCGTACGATACGATCGGGGTCCAGGACCGGCTGTATAGCGCTTCGGCCCGACGGAAGGCCGTGCGCAGGCATCGCGGAGAGTGCCGTCTCCTGCTCGACGGGAGCAGTCGGCAAGGCGGGGTAGGAGACGGTTCCGGCGGGAGTCACGGCTTCCATCAGCAAGGCGTCACTCACGGCGCCGCCGAGGTTGGGCGGGCTTGGGAGGTCGAGTGGAATGTCGAGCCCGATCGCCGCCGCTCCCGCATCGTGCAATGCCGTGATGAGCCTTGCGGGGAGGCTGCGATCCCAAAGTCCGGTGCCGAACTGTTGTTCGCTTGCCCGATCTCTCGTGACCAGCAGTAAGGGTGAGTCCGGAGTCGGCTGCGGGCGGAGCCGCATCCAGGTGTCGTAGGGCGCCCATTCCAGCGCGCTGTAGGTCACCGGCGCCGGCGCCCATATGACCTCGCTGAGGCTCACTGACGCCAGCGCGATGACGACGGCTTGCAGCCAGACATTTCTGACGAACAGGCGAGCGGCTATTTGCATGGGTGGTGGTGACGACTAGCGGGATGGTACCCAGGTCCGTCGATGGGCCCACACATCGAGCGCATGTGGCTGTACGCTGTGTCGGACGGACGGTAGGAACATCCTGCGAGCGGTCCTGCTCCTGCCCGTGAGACATGCCAGCCGGCATGTCGAGGCTATTGAAGTTATGTCCAACAGCTTACTACGGTTTCGGAGTCTCGGGGTGATTTCGTCGAGAATACGTTTGGCCTCTTCCCGCGGCAAGCCCTTCAGGTAGCTTTTAGCCTTAGCGAGGTCCGGCGCCAGGCCGAGACCTTTGGCGTAGATGCGTGCCAGGGCGATGCGAGACGCTGTCGCGCCATCGGTTGCGGTGGATTCCAGGTAACTGAGGATCCACTGGCCGTGGGGAGGGAGCTGGCCGTCGAGGCCCTGCTCATAGAGCTGGACCAGTGCTGCGTGTGAGATATCGTTGAGCGCATAGGCTTCCCGTAACAGCACCGGAAGGGCCTCGCCTGTGCGACCTGGTTTGAGCAGGGTCGTACCGACGGTTTCCGTGGCCTGAGCGCGGTCCAGATCGGGGAAGTCCAGCCACAGCTGGTCGCAATAATTCTTGAAGGCTTCTGCCGCAGCCTTAGACTGTTTCGTCTGCAGGGTGCCCTTCACCGCTGCCAAGCGCCTGAGTTGGGTCAGTGCCTGGGCCGCTTCCGGCAAATTTTGCTCGAAGGCCCGCGCCCACCAGGTGATGGCCATGATCTGGCTTTTCTCCACCCCATGGCCTGAGCGATAGGCGTTCCCGAGAAAATATTGAGCCTTGGCCAACCCTGCCAGGGCGGCGGCTTCTAGCTCCTGCGCCGCATCCTTATCACGTCCCGCCACTTTCAAGACCAGCCCGAGGCGATAATGGGCTTCGGCAAAGTCCGCTTTGAGCCGGAGGGCTTCCTGATAGGCCTTAATAGCCGATTGCACATTTCCGCGGGTGTAATGAATCGTCCCCATGCTGTAATGCGCCTGCACGAGGGTCGGATCCAGGCGAACGGCCTCCTGAAGCTCCGTCATAGCGGTGCGCCAGTCTTGCTTGGCCATGAGCGCGGTGCCCAAATCGAGATGGGCCTGCGCCACGGTCGGGTGGACCCGCAGGGCGGTCCGGTATTCGTCGATGGCGCCATCGGTGTCGCCCAGCTGGAAGAGAGCTCGGCCGGGTGTGAGGCGTGGTTCCTGGGCATCGGGTTCGAGATGCAAGGATTGGCGAGCCGGGGTCAGGGTTTCCAACAGGCTGAGCGGCGCAGGCGCCGGAATGGGTGTCGGCAATGCCGGCTGCGCAAGGGATTCTGGGGGCAACGGTTCTTCTCGAATGGGTTCCGGTGCTGGGATCTCGGAGGGGGCTTCCTGCGCTCCGGCCCAAGCCGGATAGATCAGCAAAGCCGCAGTCAGGATCACAGGCCACCCTCCCTTGGCGGCATGGTGCAGAAACATAGGCGCTGACAACCCTCCACGTAAAAAAGGATCTCCCTTTATACACATAGACGCAGCGGAAATTCCACGGGATCTCGCAGGAAACATGTGCCGGTGGTGAGGCGTGAAGCGCGGTCACTTGTTCAGCAATACAAGCACGAAGACAATGGCAACCAGCAGGCCCAGGAGACCCAGGATGAGGTAGCGCCACCAGGACAATTGATCCTGAACCGGCATGAACCCCAGGCTGACACCTTCCGCCAACAGCCAGTTTCTGAATTCCTGGGGGGCGACGAGGTGGAGTCCACGGTTTGTGCAGGAGGTGATGAACCGATCCACGACCACGCCTTGCAGCGCGGTGCGAATCAGCTTGTCCAGCCAGCGCGGGAGTCTCAGACGCTCGGCAGTATGATTGACGCATCGGTCGACCAGGGCTTCGTATTCCTGTCGAGCCGTGGCAAGACTTCGTTCTGCCGGAGTGGACGACGACGGTATGGCAGGCAAGGCATGGAGCCAGTCCCGGAGGGTGAGTTCCAGCCGCTCCACCGTCTGCTGGGCTGCGCTCAATACCCCGGCGAGGGCGCCGCCGATCAGCGCACAGACGACGTAAATGGCCGTGAGCGACCAGCTGCCCACTGTGGCCCATGTTCCATGGGAGGAAACAATGCTGCTGTAATAGGCGGCGGCCCCTCCGACGACGGCGATTGAGCTGACCACGTGCAGCGGCAGCGACCAGAGGACAGTGCGAAGGAATGTGCGGGGCCGTTTCGCATTTGGTAAGGAGGGCTGATTCGACATCGTGATCGGTCGAGGATTTTAGGGTTTCTCGGCGGCCTGGTTCGGATGAAGCGGCGAGATGCTTCTGAGCCGGTCGATGTGTGACGCGAGTGCGTCCGGTTCAAGTCGAACCGGTTCATGCGCAATACGCCACACCGGTTCAAGGGGGGCCGGATCGTGAGGTCGGCGCGGAATCAGATGCCAATGGATGTGGGGAAGTTGGTTGCCGAGCAATTCATAGTTGATCTTCACTGCCTGCCACGTGTGTGCGAGCACCTCAGCGACCTCGGACACTTCTTCGATGAGTCGGCTGCGTTCGTCACGAGAAAGGTGGAAGAGTTCAGTGGCATGACGTTTCAGTACCAGCACGGTCCAGCCGGGGAAGAACTGGTCGTCGTGCAGGTAGGCCTGGGTCAGTCCGCAATCGGCGATGAACCGGTCCTGATCGGGCCAGGTCCCGACACAGGCTTTGCATGGCTCGCTGCTCATGGCTGGCTCAGAGCCTGGGCTTCTTGCGGGGTGATCAGGCCTTTTTTGATTAAGAGTTGGATCAACTTGTCGGTGCTTGCCTTGCTCGGAGGTGTCGCGGCGGTGGAGGCGGCGTTTTTTGATTTGGGCGGGTCGCGTTTCTGTCCCATCACGCGGAACGAGGGGGTGAAGACCGCCACATAGTCCCGGTTCCGGATGCGGACGGTCACAGGGAGGCTCTCGCTGTTCGGAGTGAGGTCCGGCCCCGATCCTTGCGGGACGCGAAAGAACGGTCTTCCGTCCTCAGTGGTGCCGTCTTGGCCGATGATTTCCATTCTGTTCAGGAGGGATTCGCCGGTCAGGTTTTCACGATCCTGCCCGCCGATATTGGTAATGCGATCCAGGACGACAATCAGGGAGTCGGCAACGAAGAGATCGGCGGAATTGTTGCGGACCGTCACATCGTACCGGTATTCGCTCGAAAAATTGTCCCGACTGCGCAGGGTGACGAATGCGGTGGCTTTGCCGTTCAAATCGATGAGGTCGGCTGTGGCTGCGA
The DNA here is from genome assembly GCA_024998705.1 of Nitrospira sp. Lineage (GTDB taxonomy): Bacteria > Nitrospirota > Nitrospiria > Nitrospirales > Nitrospiraceae > Nitrospira_A. Next base: position 2,779 of record JACOEF010000295.1, on the reverse strand, counting down.
ACAGGGGCGTGAAGGCCTGTGCAAGCAGGAGGCAGGCGCTTCCCACAACAATGTGCCTGGACCGCGTCTTCGCCATGATCCCCTCCCGGTTGTCGGTCAGCATCGCTCTCAGAATAACAAAGCTCCGCAGTGAGTGCGAGGAAATCCTCTGCCTGGGGCGTGGTTTGCTTGACACGTTCTTTTCACGGGCGATATTCTGCCCGCCGGTAGAGGATCGACTGCGGCTCATCACACCTGCATGGCACCTATACGTACGACGTCTCCTCCGCTGCTGGTTTCGCGGACACTCGTTTCTCAACTACTGCATCTCTATGACTATCCCGACCCGCGCCGGCCCGGACGGCTGATCAAGGGCTACGACTGCCCGCATGCCCTCCGGACGGCCCGGATGTGCACCGCCGTGGCTCAGCGCATGGGACACTCGCCGGCGCGAGTCAAACAGTATCAGATCGCCTGTATGCTGCATGATTTGGGTCGAGCCGGACTGGATCGACAACTGTTCGGCCGGATCTGGTCCTGGGCGCGCGCGCAGGGAATTCCCACCAGGCCGCGTGAATGGCGGGCTCTTCACCCGGAGACCCGGTATGGTCGGGAAACCGAGGCCTTTGTCTCGCGTTATCGAGGCGCGATGGAAGCGGCGGGCATTGATCTGAATTCCTGGGCCTGCGAGCAGGTGGAAATGCGGCTGGGGTACGCCCGCAGATTGGCCGCCCGATTGCGCGCCGTGAAGCCGCGCCTGCGCGAGCTTGGGGTCACTTGGTCGCCATGGATGGGCCGGATCATGCTGTACTACTACTATCCTGAAAAGCTGAAAGGCGCGCAGCCCTGGGTGCGACAATTGGCGGAGATCCTGGTGGCCTGCGAACAGTTCGAGGCCTATAGTAATCAACGTCGCGGGCGCGACTACTATGTGCGGCAACGTGAAGATGTATCGGAAGCCTTTGCCTATCTGGATGCCCTGCAAGGGGAGGGGATCATCAGCCGTCCGGTTGTGCAGGCCTTGCGGGACCTCGCGGCTGAGGGGGTGTTCGATCGTGTCTTGGAAGAGGCCAGGGGGCGGTCGTTGTCAGAACGCGAGCGCAATTTCCTGCGCCGGGCGAGTCAGGAGTCATGATATGCCGGTGAGAAGTGTTGCGATGCAGGTGAAGATGCCGGGCGATTGCCGGGTGGAGAATATTACCGGGCAAGTCCAAGCGGCGCTCAAACAAACGCACTTACGTGCCGGAATTCTCACGCTCTTTATCAAGCACACGACGGCCTCCGTCTTGATCATCGAGGATGAGCCGGGTATCCGTGCCGACACAAAAGCGCTGTGGGAACGATTGATTCCTGCCGATCCAGGCTGGCAACACAATGTCCGCAACGCAGGAGAGGATAACGGCCACAGCCATCTGCGCGGTCAACTGCAGGGGCAGTCGCTCACCATTCCTTTTAATGATGGGGCGATGACGCTGGGAACCTGGCAGCAGATCGTTGTGCTGGATTTCGATACGCGCGCGCGAACCAGGGACCTGGTGCTGCAGGTCATTGGTGAATAGGATGGGGCTGCGCGGAGTGCTCCGGGAGAGGTGGAGTGGCACAGGGATGAGGGTGGGGGTAGTGGCGGCGCTGGCGATGGCTGTGTCATCACCGGCCTGGCTTCCGGCCGCGGAGGGCACGAACAGGCTCCTGATTGCGCAATCTGCCGCGCCGACCGAGCTCAGTCCGGAGGAGCAGGCGACCATCGCCGTCTTCGAGCGCGCCACGCGGTCGGTGGTGTTCATTGCGAACACCGCGATGCAGCGCGATCCCTGGTCGTTCAACCTGTTTGAAGTGCCCCAAGGCTCCGGGACGGGCTTCGTGTGGAACCGGCAGGGCCACATCGTCACCAATTTCCATGTCATATACGGTGCGGATGCGATCACGGTGACGTTGGCGGATCGCACGGAATTCAAAGCGAAGGTCATCGGCGCCGATCCCGATCACGACCTTGCGGTGTTGCAGGTTCAGGCTCCCGAAGCGGCGCTCCAGCCGGTCATCATCGGCAATTCCCAGTCGCTGCGTGTCGGACAAAAGGTGTTGGCAATCGGCAATCCCTTCGGGCTCGATCACACCCTGACCACTGGTGTCGTGAGCGCCCTTGGCCGCACGATCAAGTCGATGAGCAACCGGACGATCGAGGGCGTGATTCAAACCGATGCGGCGATCAACCCGGGCAATTCCGGGGGACCGCTGCTGGACAGCGGCGGCCGGTTGATCGGTGTGAATACCCAGATCATGAGCCCGAGCGGTGCGTTCGCCGGCATCGGGTTCGCCGTGCCGGTCGATACGGTGAACCGGATCGTGCCTGAATTGATCAAACATGGAAAGCTGATCCGGCCGGGACTGGGCATCTCATTAGTGCCGGATGCCATGGCCCGGCGTTGGGGTGTCAAAGGCGTGATCATCGGAAAGGTCGGCCGGGGGAGTATCGCCGAACGGATCGGTCTGCACGGGGCGCGTGAGACCGTCGGCGGCCGGATCGAACTGGGCGATATTATTGTCGCGGTGGACGGCAAGCCGGTCGAAACCATCGATGATTTGATGGATCTAATGGAAAAACACAAAGTCGGCGACGAGGTGAGCGTCGACTACGTCCGGGGCAAACGTCGGCTCCAAGTGATGGCGCCGCTGCAGGCGGTGAATTGAATTGATCGGACCGGTATAAAGCGGCTCGTGTGATCGCGACAGTGGAGTTGTGCTCTGTGTTAGGATGACCGGAGTGAGACCAGCCGGAGGATATAGTTATGAGTGACCATCG
>JACOEF010000696.1 GCA_024998705.1 Nitrospira sp. | reverse complement strand
CATAGTGCACACCGGTGGGGCCGTTAGCTCAGTTGGTAGAGCAGCTGACTCTTAATCAGCGGGCCGTAGGTTCGACCCCTACACGGCCCACCATTTTCTTCCAATCACTTACGTAGTTCGCTCTTCTCATAGACACGCCGACTGTGCCACTTTCCCGCAGACGATCCAATATCTCTGCTCCATCCCGCAAACTCTCCGGATAGTGATATGCATCTCGCTGCATCGTAGTCGGTGACTTGTGCCCAGCCACGGTTGCACCTTGGAGAGATCGGTTCCGCTCTGCACGAGGGTTCTCACAGACGTGTGGCCACAAGTCGTGAGAGTTAACACCTTCGATCTGCGCCTCGCAGAGTGCGAGGCGAACCGAGCGTGAAAGACGACCGGGCTCAATCCTCCTTCTCACGCTGAACATTGTTATGCACCGCTCCGGACATGAGACAAAAATGTTTCACCGACGGAGCCAGCCGCAATCATCACCCTGCTGCCAAACAGCCTGACAGCTCTCGGGCAGAAGGTCTCGCGTTCACAGCTAGCAAAGAAAGTCCGCTCGCTCCTCAGCGTCGAGAAATTATGTGAAGATCCGGAAAGTAAACATTCCCAAGATCTCACGCAGCATCTATAATGATATTGAGAATTGAAATCATAATAGACATTCACCCTGCTTCGATATTCAGCGCGACCAGGAACTGAACTGCCCGTTTATGTCCCTCGCCTGAAGACAAGGCGGCACTGATCATGCCCATCAGTCCGGCGGAGTAGCGTGAATGGACCCGTTGGATGGAGCGCGTGAAGGAAACACCCTTTACTCAAACTCCATCCAACGGCTTCACATACCATATTGTATCCTGGAGAGGCGCTGTATGAACTGTTCCCGATGCGGAGGGTGCCTTGCGACCGAGCCGTCTCTCGATTTCTACCATCCGGATGATCGATGGCGATGCATCAATTGCGGGGCACATGGCTCACGTCGCTCGTACCCTTTACGCGAGATGCAATCCACATCGCGTCTCACCATTCCTCACGCTGACGCTGGAGCCCTACGAATCACGAGTCGTCCCTAGTCATACGCCGGAGGTGTCTCCATGCTCACGATCGACCAAAAGATTCCCCCATTTCCGCCACCCGCCATTACGCAAGAAACCCTCACACTATTTAACTGCGCCCACCACGGCCATCACCGGTTATCCTTGTACATCGTGTTTCCTCTCAGAGCGCCCGAGGCCGCCTCTCTCGACCGCCACAAAGACAATTGGGTCCATAAGGAAGCACTGCTGCTTACGACTTGCCCCAATGCCGAGACTTTCCATGCCTCATGGATTCGCCAGACACGTGCCCTCCGAACTTCCGTGCTTGCTGATCCGCTGTCTCGACTACACCGCCCACTCAACCTATTCAGAGCATCAGCCCAGGCCCAATGCTCCAGCGTAGTGATCGACCCCCCTGGTGCGTTGATAGCCCATCTCACTCATCACACCAATGATCTTAGGATGAACTCATTAAAAGAAGCCTTGATAACAAATCATCGGCTGCCCATACCACTTCCACAGGAAACGTCCTTCTCATGTAATAAAGGAGCATCCACCTCATGCATTCTCTAAACCACCGCTCAAGCCCAACCGCACTCAGCCTGTGTACCTGCGGCAAACTTCACTTCAGGTACGGCTCGATCACCTTACATTTTGAGACCAACGAATTCACCTCGTTCGCAAGCGCCGTGGCACACCTACACGCACAGTATAGGGAGATGAAGCCAGCGCAACCGACTAGCTCAATCCCGCCGCTGCACAATGATTTTTTCCACTAATTCAGGAGACCGCTATGAAGATTTATGATTGTCCCCGCTGCAGACACCACAGCCTAGTCCACACGGGAGGGTTCTTATCGTGCGGAGAGTGCGGTTACGCCATCACGGCCTATGCCTTGGCCGCCGAGCAACAATCACGAAACGGTTCATCCCACAGCTCGAAAACATAATCGGTTCGACCTGGGACAGCATGGTATCGAACAGCCCTTCTCAGAAATATTTACTCCCTAGAATGGGAAGCGATCTGCCGGTCGCACTCAGCCTCGTCGTGTCCCTGCTCATGATTTTGGTTGCACTACTGAGCACCATCCTTGGGTGAACGTGATTGGGGCGCCAAGAAGCATGTGCGTGCCAAGAAGGCAGGAACCGATTTCGCCGGCTGTTCACTCGCCCACTGAGTAAGCGCAGACAGTCCACTGCCCAAGGATGTCATATTCCAACCAGCAGGTCTGAGCACCCATACCCGAGCCTTGCCCATCGCTCACGCTCCGCAACACTTTCACATTCGTCCTCAACCAGAGCGTTATCCAAATTGATCCACTCATTATCGAATCAGATACAATTTTCAACCGAGCACTAGCGCAAGCCCTATCGAGCTGCTCAGCAGTTCGCCATTTTACACAATAAAAACAATACTTTCGACCAGAACTACACACTATCACGAAAATGGTACGTGAGTTGCT
>JACOEF010000695.1 GCA_024998705.1 Nitrospira sp. | reverse complement strand
GGACATTGAGGCAGCCAATGGAGACGCAGGACTTCGTGCTGCCTGCATGAGGCCACTGGAAGAACTTAAGGGCGCAGTCCAGTCTGAAGAGAGTCTGGCCCATATCACACAAATAGAGACGGAGGCTCTGAAAGAATTCGATCTTGCAACCTCTCGGATAGAAGAATCTGTTCGGAAAGCCACGGAGCAGCCCAAGGAAAATGGAGAGCAGCTTAAGCCTATTCTCAAGAAGAAACGGGTGGTGGAACCGGCCAGCCTGGTAAAGGGGCCTTGTCTGGAAACAAAGGAAGACGTGGATCGGTTCCTCAACTTGCTCAGGCAGCAGTTGGAGCTGGCCATCGCCAACGACGAACGCATTGAGATTCGATAAGTTAAAGGTAATGACCATGCTTTTATTGACACGAGAAGGCTGGACAATCGAAGTCGAACCCTCAACTTGGTCAGAGATACTCCTGTTTTTAACAAAGTGTGGATGGAAACCTTCGGCGCCCGTTCACCATCTT
>JACOEF010000515.1 GCA_024998705.1 Nitrospira sp. | reverse complement strand
GATGAGACGACAAGGAATGGGCATACTGAAGAAACGGATACGGTTGGCACAGGCGCTTGTGATCGGGGCGGCGCTCTTCGCGCTGGCCCCTGCCGCACGAGCGTTGGATACGCAGGACATCGTCATCGAGTGGACTGAGGAAGGCAAGAAGATTGCCCAGGAGCGGGTCGCAAAGTGGAAGACCAAGGAAGAAATGGTCCTCATTCCGGCCGGCGAATTCCTCATGGGGAGCGATAAGAAGACGGACCGTCTGGCCTATCGGAGCGAGATTCCCCAGCGCGCGGTGTACTTGGACGCGTTCATGATCGGCAAGTACGAAGTGACCGCGCTCGAATACCTCAAGTTTGTGTTGGCGACGGATCGACTGCCGCAGCTGGATTGGCGGTACGACGGAGGAAATTTCCAGGATACGATGGCGCACCATCCCATTATGCATGTCAATTGGTACGACGCGGATGCGTATTGCAAATGGGCGGGGAAGCGGTTGCCGACCGAGGCTGAGTGGGAGAAAGCGGCGCGTGGGGTGGATGGGAGATTGTTCCCGTGGGGGAGCGAATATGCGGGTCCGACCCGGGCCAATTTCGGCAGAACCGGATTGTCCGGGCCGGTGCGGGATCGCCCAGAGCGGTTGCTGCTCTATCCGCCGATCATTTCCGTCGACAAGTATGAGAATGCGCTGAGCCCGTACGGTTTGTATCAAACGATTGGGAATGTGGCCGAGTGGGTCTCCGATTGGTACGACCAGGATTATTACAAGACGGCACCGGGCCGAAACCCGAAGGGGCCGGAGACCGGCTCGCAGAAAGCGTTTCGCGGCGGTGGGTGGATGGACAGCACCACCACGATGCGGGCAGCGATGCGGAACGGGACTGACCCGAAGACGAAGATCAATTGGATGGGCTTCCGTTGCGCGCAGGACGTGAAAGAAGGAACCGCGAGCCCCGTGTCCTACTCGGGGCCGGTGGACAAATAGTCGGGAGAGAATGGGACGATTACGTAACATGCTGATGCCTCGGGCCGGCGAGCGCTATGCAGCAAGCCAACGGGAGAGCCATGATGGCACTCCCGTCACCACAGCCCAAGGAGGGGGGCATTATGCAGAAACGGATGAGACGTGGGATCGGTGGAGTTGTCTGTGCGGCACTTGCGATCGCCGCGGTGTTCGGTGTTTCTTGTGCGCGGCCGGCATCGGCTGAGGAAGGCACCGGGAACATGGTGTTCTTCAGGGGCGGGTTCATGAATTTGAACCAGGATCGGAGCGGGCAGATTTTTACGGATACCAACGGGATCGCGGGCGTCAACGGAGGTAATGCCGGATGGTATGCCGGTGCGGGGTTGGATCTGGTCATGTCGAAGGATGTCTGGGGCGGAATGGACAAAACCTGGGTCGTCGGTGAAATCGGGGTTCAATTCAACAGCATCAATTCGTCCCGAGTGAATAATGTAGCCGGGAGCATTGCGACCCGGACATTGAGCGACACCCTCGCCACAGATCCCCAGTAGGTGCAGCTCACCATGGTGACGATCGACGTGGCGCCGAAGATCAAGTTTATGGAAGGTAGCGCGTTCAGGCCCTGGGTCATTCCGATCGGGTTGGACATCCATGTGATCAGTCCTCCGTCGAACCGGACGCAGTATCTCGACCTTGGTGTGCAGTTCGGTGGAGGATTTGAATACGCCGTCTGGAAGGCGTTTAAAGTCGGGGTCGATGCGCGGTATCACTTGACGGCGCGTCTGACCAACACCAATAACGACTATTTCCAGGTCGGGCCCTATGTCGGGATTTCGTTCTAGGAGGGAATCGAGAGGATATCCACGACACCCTGTTTCAAGATCGCGAATTCGGCTGTAGGCAAAGGACTGCCAGGTTGTCATGCCGGTCGGCGTCGAGCGACCCGATCGGTATGGCAGCGGTCCTAGACGCAGGACTCAGGAGGTCTGGCCTTGGTGAAGATCGCGGTGTATCTTCCGGACGACTATTCCTTGCCCTGCCCCCTGGGTGAAGAGGCGTGGCGGCATACGTTTATCCACAGCCTTGAACAGAGCGAATCCGGACGGTCACAGGTCGTCACCTTTGCGAAGTTGCCTGAGTACGTTGAGGTCGCGCTACAGGTGATCGGAGAATCCGTACGGATTCCAGGATCCTGGGCCACGGTGAATGGACAACGCATGTCCAGTCTGGTGGCGCTGTGGAATCGAGTGGATTGTTATCGACAGAGCCTCGCCGTCGCAGATAAGCCGGCGTTTTGCGCGAGCCAGGTGGGTACGCTCCGGGCCAAGCTGAACTGCAGTGTGGAGCTGTGTTCGGCTCCCTGTCAGTTTCTGTGTCGTCAGTGCACCCCGATCGGTAGTCATCCACCGACCGCGATGGTCCATCCAGAGGCGCAGGTGTTGGCCGTGTTGGGTGAAATAGACTGGTGTCCGAATCTGCGCCGTCCTGCCCACCTCTGACGCCCCCCTACTGTGCCGCTCCGTTCTCTCCTCGGTCATAGGGTACTCATTCACGAGAAAGGACAATCCTGTGTTGGCACTGGTGTGGATTCATCTGTTGGCCGCTGTGGTGTGGGTAGGAGGGATGGTGTTCTTGTCCGTCGTGTTGGTGCCGGTGTTGAAGCGGGATGGCGCGTTCGCTCAGCATGCCCTGCTTTTCCGGACGGTTGCCTATCGGTTCAGGGCTGTCGTGTGGGGGGCGATGGGAATGTTGGTTGCCACCGGACTCACGCTGGCGGCGGGTCGATCGATTCCGTTGACTCAACCGTCGCATTGGCCCACGATTTTTGCCGCCAAGATCGGATTAGTGACCCTCCTGTTCGCTTTGACGCTGCTGCACGATCTCGTTGTCGGTCCGCAGGTGCGGCGAAGTCTGGGAACCCCTGAAGCCGAGAGGACTGCGCGGGATCGAGTGCTGTTGCGCTACTCGGTACTGGTGCCGCGCATTTCGTTACTGATTGCGTTGCTGGTGCTCTTACTGGCCGTCGTCCTTGCCCGCACGTAGCCGAATGACAACACGAGTCGTTCTCGTCGTTGGTATGTCTTCAACGAGTGGATGGCGTATGGACCGCCGTCTTGACCGAAGATGAGCGACGGTCCCTCTCTTTGCCGCCCCCACGCCATCAGCCCTCGGCTCCGGTCTCCGATAAGAGACGATTCACTTTACAGGTGTGAGCGGGCAGCAACGAGGCCACTCTTTTAGCCTGTCGCGCTGCTGCGTCGCCGTCCTTATCGAGGTGTTGAAGCTGTGTAGCCAGGAGTATAGCTGAACACTCTGGACTAGTGGCGCTGGAGCGAGTGCAGGAGGCGTTCAGCTTGCGTTTGGCTGGTGAGGGCCATTTTGATCATGACGCCGCAGAGAGTGAACACCACTGCGTTGAGTACGAAGAAGACCGCCGCGAACGAACCGGTTGTAAATGCCCAGGCGTCGGAATCTGCCCGGTGGCGTTGCAGCACCCTGGTGTCCTCTTCCCTGATTTGAGCGGTGAGATCCTGGATCGTATCCATCGTCCGGTTCTGCTGATTGACCGCCACGACGGATTTGGCAAAGGGAAGCCCTTTTGTGCGGCGTGTGACGATGGCATGGTCCATTTCTTCTGATCGTTGCTCAACTTGCGTGGCAAGATAGGCTACCCGATCTTGCTGGACAGCATTGTCCCTGGTCAGGCCTCCGATCCGGCTGACTTGGCTTTCCAGGGCAGCCAGTGCGTCGCGATAGGGCGTGAGGTAGTCATCGGATCCGGTAATGAGGTACCCGCGTTGGCTGGTTTCAGCCCCGGCGACAGTGCTCAGCATGCGTTCCAATTCAAGCAGCACTTGCTCGCTTTTGGTGGCCCAGTTGTTGGAAGACTTGAAATGCACCAGGCTGAGACAGCAGGCCGCGACGATGGACTCAACGGCTATAAATCCTGCGACAAGGGCAACAATGAGGCCTTTGCCGGCGAAGAGTCGACGGAGCATAGGGACACCTCCCCACTAAGACTAATACGTCCATTATAGGAGTAACGGCTGCTGAGGGATCATGTCAACCCGACAAATTCTCCTAGGTGTCCTGAACTCTGTCCAGATGTTCCGTTGAGGACCGGAGGACATGTGAGCGGCCATCGAATGGTCGTCGCGTGCCCCTTGCTCATGCGCCCGGTTGTTCGTCCCTCTCTGAATCCAATTTATCCCTGCGTGG
>JACOEF010000694.1 GCA_024998705.1 Nitrospira sp. | reverse complement strand
CGTTATCCGATGCTCTGACAATGAGCACGGCGAGGATCATTTTATGCCGCCATTCAGCCTCCGCGACGTGCTCGGGTACACGGTGGACCTTTTCCTGGATCCCATCAATTGGCTGGTCCTGCCCTTGATTGAGATCCAAGGAGTGCCGTCGGCGATCGTGCATAAGAACCGGACAACGATATTCATGATCCGGCTCGGAAGGCAGGCAGGCGAAGTCACCAACGACCGCTCTCTCAATCTGGAGCAGTTCCAAGGCGTGGAAGAAGCAACGCTCGATCTTTATGCGGCGGTCCGCAACGCATACGTGCAGAAACGGGCGAAGGCGGTTCGCGAGTAATGGTCGGAATGCAATTATTCGAACCAGAGTCGAAGGGGCCTCGCTCAGGCTCGCCGGCGCGCGCCACGACCTTCTGCATTCGCAGGATGAGAGGAGCCGGTGAATCAGCCCTGTATTCTGCTCAGCCCCTTTTCGTTCAGAATCGTGATCATTCGCCCATCAATCTGAAGAAGGCCCTCGTCTCGAAATTGCCCCATGGTGGCACTCACCGTCTCGCGGCTGCAGCCGATCAGGTTGGCCATTTCCTGGTGCGTCAACTTCGCCTTCAGACGTACCCCCTGCCCGTCGGCCACGCCATCGCTCTTGCTCAGTTTCAGAAGGAGATGAGCCAAGCGGGCCGGCACTTCGCGAAAGACGAGATCTTCGACACGGCTCTGAATTTTCTTGAGCCGCAGGCCGATCAACTTGGTCAGCTTGAACATCACGCTGGGATGCATGGCCAGATACTGATCGAAATCCTTGCGCGGAATCACGCAGATCAGCGCGTCATCGAGGGTCTCGGCCGAGGTCGATCGCGGAGCATCTTCCAGCACGTCGAGTTCTCCGAAGACGTCTCCTGCCTCTAAGATATCGAACGTGACTTCCTTCCCGTTCGCCGCCGTGTTGGCAATCTTCACTCGCCCTCGTTTGAGAAGATACACACTGCTGCTTGGGTCTCCGGGCAGATATAATGGCTGACGCTTCTTGACCTCCTCCATGCGAGTAATTTTCTCCATCTCCTGCATCTCGGAGGGAGAAATACCGTCGAACAAGCGAATATGTTTGAGATACCAGAGTTTGTTCGGAATGATTGGCGAACGGTCCATGGAGTCGGCTCACCCGTAATGGCCGGAGATTACTCGGTTTGTCTTTTCAAGGCAAGGCATGCCGTGATAGAGCCGGGGAACACGTTTTGTCGTTCCCAGGAGAACATCATCGTAAGTCTAGGTGAGGGGTGATCGCAAAACTGTAAGGCCGCTTACAGTTCCCAACCCCTTATGGGTCAAGGGATACACACTAGACCAGGAATATAGCTGCCAGTGCTCAGCGAGGAACCTGCATGAACGTTGCGCATGCACATCATCCAATATGTCCCTCGTGGGAGAACCATGGTGCCTGGAACCCTGAGCCGTCACAAACCTCGCCTGTCCTCATTCTCTACTGTGACCTATCGTGGTGTGAACTGGCTCACAGATCCCAATTCGGGAATGAGTTACCGTACAGCCATGACAAGAGAACATGCCGTCATCTGGGCACGATCAATTCACTCAAAGACATTGCCTCGTCCAATGTGATCCTGGAATGCACCGTGCTAGGACTGCTCGCGCTGGTGCCGATTGCGTACAGAACATTCACCGAGAAACCGCCGAATCAGGGCCTCATGCCGAGGAGCAATCTCACTCATGACCACGCCTCGATGCCCTCTCATCAACCGAAAGGACCTCGCTCATGAGCG
>JACOEF010000380.1 GCA_024998705.1 Nitrospira sp. | reverse complement strand
CAGGATACCGATGCCGCAGCCCACATCGAGTATCGTCGTGGCATCGCGGAGATGACCGGCCACCCGAGCGCCGACCTCCAGATAATATTCGTATCGCTGACTATAGAGCGCAGGAACGGAGCGGGGTTGAGCGGTCAGATCGTAGAACGCGATTTCAGCAGCAGGCCCGTCGGTGGCGTGCCGTTTGGCTTCGATATGCCGATGGAGTGTGGCGAGGTCCTGGAGAGAAAATACTTCCCGTTGCCAGGCGAAATAGGCTGCATCGGATTCGACGTGCCGGAGCCCCCACCAGGCTAAGTGATCGTGAAGCTCGCGGCTCGATTGAATGTTCAAGGCTCAATGCTCGGTGTTCTAGCGTGCGCGACTGAGAATCGAACAGTGAAAATTGAACCTCACACGTGGATTCATATCAATGTCCGCGCACCGTCCACGCACCCTGATTCCCGCGTTACGGCCTCTTGAGCATGATGGCATCTTCGTAGGCCAGCGGCACCGGATGCGGGTGCCGGAGCTGACCGCTGCCGAAGACGACATACTTTTCGCACGTGAGCTGCGCCAGGCCGATGGGCCCTCGCGCATGGTGACGCGTGGAACTCAGCCCCACATCGGCGCCCAGGCCAAGACTGTCACCGGCATTCAGGCGCGACGAGGCATTGATCAGGACCGAACCCGCATCGACCTCTTTGCTGAACCGCATCGCAGACTCATACGATTTCGTCACGATGACACAGGTGTGACTGGGGCCGTGCTGTGCAATGTGGGACAACGCGTCATCGAAGCTGGGCACCATTTTGATCGCCATGGTGGGCCCTTGAAACTGCCGGTTCCAATCTCCGTCCTCGGCCGGCTTGACGGCCTTATGCCCGGTCATGTGCATCTGGCCCATGAGCGCCACGGTCTTCGGACAGCCAAGAACATCGATTTTGAACTCGTCGAGCAAACGCAGGATCAGCGCCGACAACAGCGGCCTGGCAATGCCCTGGTGCACCAGCAGCGTGTCCAGCGAATTGGCCGCCGAAGGTTGCTGCACTTTGGAATTCACCACGATATTTTGGGCCAACGGGATGTCAGCGTCGCCATCGATGTACACATGCGTGATGCCGCCGTCGTGGCAGAGAATCGGCATCTTGGCCTGTTCCTGCACCACCTTGCGAAGCCCCGCGCCGCCGCGCGGAATGATCGCATCCAATGCTTTGCCGGACTTGATCAGTTCCAGCGCGGCTTCCTTTTCAGGACGCTCGATGATCGTACAGGCGCCGAGGGGAACCCCCGCATCGGCGGCAGCCTTCGAGAGACAAGCGGCAATGGTCTGCTGGGTCAACGTCCAATCCGGTGACCCGCGAAACACACAGACGTTGCCGGATTTCAGACAGAGTGCCAGTGCGTCGATCGTTTCGAGCGGCGCCAGTTCCGACACGATCCCGATCACCCCGATCGGCACGCGCATACGGCTGACCTGGAGCCCGTTGGGTTCATCATGACGTCCCAGCACCTCACCGAGCGGATCCGGCAGGTCGGTGATGCGGTGCAGCCGGTCCACCATGGCTTTGACGTCGTCGGCCGTCATACGAACCCGCGCCACCGCATCCCGCACCCGCTCCCGGTTCTCATACCCCGTCATGGATTTCCCGACGGCATCCACATCCTTCTCGTTGGCGGCAAGAATGTCCTCTTCCGCCTCCGCAATCGCAGCCGCCATCCCCCGCAAGGCCTTATCTCTGGCCGGACCTGTCATGAGGGAAAAGGGTCGCACGGTCTCACGGGCTGCTTTCAGGACCTTATCGAGATACAGCTTAACGGGAACTTCAACCATGGTGTTCCTATCTTTCGACGTAATACCCGGCGGATTCGGCGATGCGTTACGCAGGCAACCGGTCGCCGAATCAGCAGATCAGAAAACGGTCACCGCACCGCGCCGGACTATACCATGCGATTTTTTTGTGAGTCAAAGACTGAGGGGGCTCTCAGACACCGCCGCCCTCGACCGGAGTGCCGGGAGGAACCGGACCGGTGCCTAGCTTTGTGCGCTGCTGCCGCGCCAGCCACCGGCCAAGCCAGGCCCAGAGGAGCATGAGCGGAAGCAGAGCCCAGGAAATCTGCGCCGTCGTCACGCCGAGCGCCTTGATGCCCGATACCAGCCAGCCGGTGGACGCATCCCCGGCGCGCGAAATCGCCGTGTCGATGAAGTTCTTCGCTTTGTATTTTTCTTCGCGGCTCACGACCGTGAAGAGGACTTCGCGGGCGGGTTTGGAGAGGGCGTATTCCCCTACTCGACGCAACACGGAAAAACTCACATACACGACGAGCCCCGGCCACAGGGCAATGCCGAGAAACCCAACCAGACTGACGACCGGCAGGAAAAGCAGCGGGGCCGCTAGGCCGAACCGGGCCACCACGCGATTCGTGATGAACAACTGCGTCAGCCAGGTGAGCACATTCGTGGCGAAATCGAGCGTCGAGAACAGGCGCGTTCTGGCCTCCGGCGTGTCGAAATGTTCCGCCACCAACCGGACCTGCTCGAAGTAGAGAAAGGTCGCCGTCATGGTCAGGAAGGTGAGGTAGCCGCAGATGCCCAGCAGATAGGGCGAGGCCCATACCAGTCGAACGCCGGCCAGGAAGCCGCCGCCCAACGGCTCCCCGCTATTTTCCCGGTGAGACAGAGTCCGGCCACGACTCCATCTCTCCAGCTTGTAAATACACCCGATGCAGGCCAGGAGAAACAGCGCCGAGACCAGCATCAACACCGGAACCGGAAAAAGATACGTCAGTCCCGTCGTCAACAGGGGACCGACCAGGGCCCCGGTGCTTCCTCCGGCCGCGATCATGCCGAACAGCCGCGCGCCCTGGGCCGGCGTAAACAGATCGGCCATGAAACTCCAGAACACCGACACCACAAACAAGTTGAAGACCGAGAGCCACACGAAAAACCCGCGGGCCACCCACTCGATGTACTGCCTGCCGGTCATCAACAGGTACAGGCAGACCAGATTGGAGATGAAGAACAGATAGACGGCGAGCAGCACTCGATAGCGGGAAAAGCGGGCCGACAACCAGCCGAACAGCGGGGTCACGGCCAGCAGCGTCAGGAAGGTCCCGGTCATCATCCAGGGCAGATTGTGCACGCCGCCTTGGATCGCCATTTCATCTCGCACAGGCCGGAGTATGTAATAACCGCAGAGGAGGCAGAAAAAATACCCGAACGACCAGGCCAGCGGCCATATCTCCTGCGGCTCCGCCTGAACGAACCGGGCAACTGAACGGCGCAATCTCTCCATACGTCTCCGGGGAGAGCCCAGTGTAACAGGCCGACCATGCCCGACAAGCAGAAAATTTGTTACAATGCCGCGCGCCTAACATCCGTCGAGAGCAAGCAGATTCGTGGCAGGCACACCTCAACCCATCATCGATCTCCGGAGCGATACGGTCACGAAACCATCGCCCGCCATGCGCGACGCCATGGCCAGGGCCGAAGTGGGCGATGATGTGTATGGGGAAGACCCGACCGTCAACCGGCTCCAGGAAGCCGGAGCTGCGTTGGTCGGCAAACGAGCCGCGCTTTTTGTTCCATCGGGCACCGCCGGCAACCAACTCTGCCTTCGCGCCCAGACGTAGCCGGGACAGGAGGCGATTGTTGAAGGCCAGTCGCACATCGTCCGCTACGAGCTGGGCGCGGCGGCGGCACTAGCCGGGGTACAGCTCCACTGGGTCGCCGGCACCCGGGGACTCATGACGGCGGAACAGGTCGAGGCCGCCATTCGCCCCAATGATACGTACAGTATTCAGAGCGGACTCATCTGTATCGAGCAGACCCACAATGCCGGAGGCGGCACGGTGTATCCCCTCGCGACGATCCAAGCCATCCGCGAAGTCGCGTCAGCCCACGAACTTCCCATGCACCTGGACGGGGCCCGACTGTTGAATGCGGTCGTCGCCTCGGGAGTGTCGGCAGCCGAGTATGCGCAGCACTTTGAGACGGTCACCTTCTGCCTCTCGAAGGGGCTCGGCGCTCCGGCCGGCTCATTGATTGCCACCGACGATCGTCTGCTGCTCGAGCGAATCCGCCGGTTTCGCCGCATGTATGGAGGCGCCATGCGACAAGCCGGTATCCTGGCTGCAGCGGGACTCTATGCGTTGGAACACAATATTCAGCGGCTCGCGGAGGACCATGCCAATGCGCGACGACTGGCGGCGCGATTGCAACAGATTCCCGGGATCTCGATTGATCCCGCCACGGTCGACACCAACATTCTGTTCTTCGACGTGATCCGTGAGCAGTTGTCGGCGAAGGAATTCGTGGTGGCTCTCAAACTAGAGGGCCTGTTG
>JACOEF010000693.1 GCA_024998705.1 Nitrospira sp. | reverse complement strand
GGATGAAATAATCGTTGCGCGGTGTGATGACACTGTATTCCGCGATGCGCGAAAAGTACTCGGCTGAAAAATACAAATGGCCCTTGCCATAGTCGTATGTGTATCCACCCGCAATACTCAAAGGTGTCTTCCACCTGGATGCCAGTTTGGTCTGTTTGCTGTTGGCGATCAGGAATTTTTCCTTGTTATTACCCAGTGGAAGGTTGTTGATGCTGTATTGCACCAACAGGTCGGCCTTTGAGGAAAGGTGTATGGACGGTGCGGTCACCAGCAGACCCAGGTGGTGTTTGGGCGCCAGCTCGTAAGAGAGTCCGGCCTTGATGCCCAGGTTGAACACATTGCTGTGCACGAGGTAATATTCTTCTATCGATACAAGCCGCTGGTCCAACCCGGCTGAAGCGTCGTTGCTGAGTACGCTGAGTGTGAGGTTGTGATGGAACTCCTGCCGGCGGTTGGTGAAACCGAATGAAACGCCCATGGCCAGTTTTTGGGGGAAGGATTTACCTACGGCCAGCAGTCCTGTGGTCTCATCTACTGTGTTGGAATGGACATATTGTCCCACATAGAACTCGTTGCCCACACTTAGGGATTCATCCAACACATTCACCATGCCATCTCTTCTTTGTGAGGCGTTGAATTTCATCACAGGTGTATTCATGATGGCATAGGCAAGCGTAATGGGTTTCTTCAGTTTCAGGTAGATCGTGTTGGAGGCGATCACCGGAAGAATATAGGTGGATGTGGCTTTCAGGCTCAGGCCGAGACCTGCACCATCATTGAACCTGGTGGTCTGGAAATTGTAGATGCTGCCACTGATATTGGATGCGTTCTTGGTGTTGAATGCCAGCAATGCAGGATTGTAAAACAAAACACCGCTGTCGCCATTCTTGGCGATAACCGCGCCGGGCGACATGAAACCTCCGGGTCCGTAGGCGTTTGACCAGTAGTTGGCATCTTGTGCGAGACCTGCTGAAGAGAGAAGGAGGGATAAAACAGCAAGTAGATTTTTTCTCAACATGGCGAGGAATTTATAGAGTGAGAAACTTTTTTTCAGTAACTTAATAGGGCGAAAGTTCACTGATAAATGCTATAACAAAGTTGGTTAAAATAGTTCACATCCTGCTCATTTTATCGGCGTTATTCATGCAGAAAACGTCAATTGCGCAAGGCCTGAGTTTTACACGACCCGCCAGGATGTTAGGTGAGCAGCAAACAGACCGAGAGCCCAGCATCACTGGTTTTGAGGGTAACTATTTTGTGGCATGGAAAGAGGCCGGATCGACGGGGAATATTCTGTTCAGCGACCCGGGAAAACAATACGATACGAATGTGGCGGCACCTGTGGTCCGCATAACGGGCGCTGCTTCTTCCTTCGCTCCGTTGCTGCAACCGTTTCATGGTCGTTTATACCTTTTCTGGATCAACTCCAAAGGCAGGATCCAATACCTGGTCCGTACAAAAGAGCAGGGTTTTGATCCGTCGGTTATCCATGAGGTCCTGTTCACAGATCCCGTAAAGGTTTCATTGGGGATCGATGGTGCAGAGTTGGGAGAACAGTTGGTATTGTCTACACATGCTGATAACAAAGAGACCTTATTATATGCATTGTTCCGGGTAGATGCAAACGGATTGCTACAGGCGACCGCCCCGTATAAGATACCACAGGAAAGATCCAGGAACTATCCGCATGTAACGGCGATCAATAACAATATAGCGCGATTTTGCTGGCAGGGTAAGAATGATCAGCTGTTTTTCGCTGATTATGACGCAAGCCAGAACAGCTGGTCCGAAGCAAAACCCAAAGGCAATTCACAGACACAGGTCTCGCCGGTGGTGCACCAGGTTTACAATTCTGATCAACTGTTCTATATCTGGCGCGGATATAAAAAAGACAATCGCCTGTATTATAAAATGGGTGCAGGTTTTGCCAGCCCGCGCGGACATACTGAATTGCCCCCTTATTTCACAACAGATCTTCCCGTATCTGTCTGTAAAGTGGATGCGAATAATTTCCTGATGGCCTATACAGGCCCGGACCGCCAATTATATCTCAGCAATTTTTCTGCTTATGAGCCTGCCAGGTGGATGGAGCAGGTATTACAACCGAATAGCAGTAACAAAACGCTGAAAGATATCGTGATACCCGGCTCGCATGATGCAGGTATGAGTGTGTTAACGGCTACCGGCGGACAGCAGAAAGGTACCATCAACGAGTGTAACACGCTTACCCAGCGCCTGAATATAGAGAACCAGCTGAACGGCGGTGTCCGCATGTTCGACCTGCGCATCGGCACATTCAATAAGATGCTCTACACCAAACATTGTTCCTCCGACTGTATGGATGAAGCGCTGGGCGGTGGTTTTGGTGAACGATTATACCCGATAGCAACGGCCATCAAAAAATTCCTGCAAACCAATCCGCAGGAGATCGTGATGGCCACATTCAGCCATTTCTGTGAAAAAGAAACACCGCTG
>JACOEF010000692.1 GCA_024998705.1 Nitrospira sp. | reverse complement strand
TGCTGGGAATGGCGAATCCCACCCCCACGCTGCCGCCAGTGGGACTGGCAATGGCGGTGTTGATCCCCACCAATTCTCCGTTGATATTCACCAGAGCCCCGCCCGAGTTCCCGGGATTGATGGGCGCGTCGGTCTGAATGAAGTCCTCCACATCGGCCACCCCCACATCAGCGCGGCCGACCGCGCTGACGATACCGAAGGTGACGGTGCGGCTCAGACCCAGGGGATTGCCGATGGCCAGCACGAAGTCGCCGACGGCAAGCGCGCTGGAATCACCCCAGGCCGCAGCAGGAAGGCCGGTGGCGTTGATTTTCACCACCGCGACATCGGTTTTCGGATCGGTCGCGACCACGCGGCCTTTGAACTGTCGTCGGTCCGCGAGAATGACTTCCACATCCACCGCATCGGCCACGACGTGGTTGTTGGTGACGATGTATCCATCCGGCGAGACGATGACCCCGGAGCCCTGTCCATATTGCCGTCTCGGCGGCACGTCCTTGAACATACCAAAGGGGAGACCTTCATCGCTGAACGCCTGATCATGCACCATCACAGTGGAGGCGATGCTGACGACAGCGGGAAGGACTTTGGCTGCGGTGGCTCGCACCTGGGACTGCAAATCCCCGGTCGTGCTGACACGAGATGGGCGAACCAGCACTGATTCGGCAGACGAAGCAGGCTGCGTAGGCCTGATTCCCAACAGGGCACCGAGCACGCATGCAGTCAGCAGGCAGGAATGAGACCGACTCATGAACATCGCGCCACACATCCTCTCACGCGGCAGGCCCCAGCTTATCACTGGACCAGGGGTCGCACACTCAGAACTCACAAATCGGCATGCCGGAGGCGCAATGCGTTCGAAATCACCGAGAGAGAACTAAACGTCATCGCGGCACTGGCCAACATCGGGCTGAGGAGGAGGCCAAAGAACGGATACAACAGTCCGGCGGCAACCGGAACACCAATCATATTGTAGACGAAGGCGAAGAAGAGATTCTGGCGAATGTTACGCATCGTCGCTGTGCTCAAGCGACGAGCCCGTACAATGCCTCGTAAATCGCCCTTCACCAGGGTGACCCCGGCATTCTCCATCGCCACATCGGTGCCGGTTCCCATCGCCAACCCGACATCCGCCTGCGCCAGTGCCGGCGCATCGTTCACCCCATCACCCGCCATCGCCACCACATGGCCCTGCCGTTGAAGTTCTTGGATGATCTTGCTCTTTTCATCCGGCTTCACGCCCGCCCGAACGTCGTCCAAGCCCAGTTCCTTCGCTACCGCCTGCGCCGTCACGGCATGATCGCCCGTCACCATCACAAGGCGAATACCTTCCTGACGCAACAACCGTAAGGCCTCAGGGGTCGAAGCCTTGATCGGATCGGCTACCCCGAGCAACCCGGCCGCCCGGCCGTCGACGGCGACGAACATCACCGTTTGTCCGGTCTGCCGCATCAATTCGGCATGGGCTTCCAACGCAGCGAGGGAGGTGTCATCCTCCATCCGCATCTCACGCAACAGATCGACGGCCCCGACCGCCACTCGCTTGCCGTCCACCACCGCCATCACGCCCCTCCCCGTCTTCGACGTGAACCCGGACGCCGCCTCAAGCATGATACCCCGCGCTTCGGCTCCGCTGACAATCGCGCCGGCTACCGGATGTTCGCTCCC
>JACOEF010000029.1 GCA_024998705.1 Nitrospira sp. | reverse complement strand
CAAGTCACTCGATCAATGTGTGGAGGGCCGCGGGACTCAGACCCTGGTGGTACGGTGCAAACGCACCTATCCCCATGGCGGTCAACGTGATGCCTATTATGGGAATAGTGAGGTAGGTGATGGCACGGGCACTCGATGATCTGCTGGATTCCCTCGAAGATGCGGACGATGCAACGCGCGAAGAGGCGGCGAAAGCTCTTGCCGAGTTAGCGAATCCGGCCACGCTGGATGCGCTCATTGGCGCCTGCGGCGATGAGTTTTGGTCTGTGCGGACCCGTGCCGGCTGGGGCGTGGCTAGGATCGGCGGGGCGAAGGCGATCGAAGCGCTGATCGTGTTGTTCAACGACCCGATCATGGAAGTCCGCAACGAAGCGGTCGCGGCGGTGGTCTCGCTCGGCGTGGGCCAGCTGGATCGGCTGCTTGCCGCAATGAAGGACGAGCGATGGCGGGTTCGTGAGCATGCGGCCAAAGCGTGCGGCGATCTTCGTGATTCACGTGCCGTCGACGCGTTGATCTTTGCTTGCCGGGACCGCGACGGTGCCGTGAAAAGTGCTGCGGCAGAGGCGTTGGGGAAAATCGGCGACCCGAAAGCCATCCCGGCGCTGATCAAGCTGTTCCATGATTCCTCCAAGATCGTCCGTGAAACCGCCGGCATTGCCCTGGTGGCGATCGGGCAGCCCTCCGTTGATTTACTGCTCGAGACCATGAAGGACAAGGATTTTGTCGTGCGCTGCCATGCGGCTCGCGCATTGGGAGGCATGACGACGGACTATCAAATCGGACGGAGTTGGGTGCGTGAGCCGCGTGTCGTCGACGCGTTGATCGAGGCGTTGAAAGATCCCGATCGCGCGGTGCGCGAAGATGCCACGATTGCATTGGGTATGATTGGCGATCCTCGTGCCATCGATGGATTGCTGGAAGCGATGAAAGACGGGGCGGTGAAGCGCCATGCCATTGCGTCGCTGGGCATGATCGGTGATCCTCGCGCCCTCCCTGCCGTCTTAGCCGCTCTCAAGGGAAAGGGTGTGCGTCAGGATGGCACTCCGACGCCCGGGTGCATTGTCAGTGAAGACGCATTTATCAAGGAGGCAGCGGCCACGGCGCTCGGTCATTTCCGCGACCCACGCGTCATCCCGGATCTCATCATGCTGTTGAAGGACGGGGTGTTACGTGAGAAAGCGGCGGCGGCGCTGGTGTTGATCGGTGACTCCGCCATCGAACCGCTGATCGCCTTCCTCTACGATCCCAAGGCTTCGGAAGTGGAAGCCGAAGGTGAACGCGTCCTTTCCTATGCATCAGTTCGACTGACGGCGAAAGATTCTTTGCGGTTACTCGTCGTTGAAACGTTGGAGCACCTTGGGTGGACGCCTCCGGATGAAGAAACGTCGGTAGACTCCAGCCAAGCCGATAATCTTCGTGTCGACCGCCCTCTGGGCGATATCGGCCGGTTTGGTCCGAGCGGAGATTTTGCCAAAGGATCGGTGCGGTAATCTCCGGTTTTCTCGCCCGGGGCTTCTATCTCGGGACGAGTATCTCCGGCGTTCCTACCGGCTGTGCTCCTCTGGGTGGATCGGCGGTGCGGGGGCGGTTCGATGCCAGGTCGCCCGGCCGACCCCGCGTTGACCCCTAAGAAATCCTGTGTGAAGGTCGATGGCCTCACCAGAGGCCGAGGTACAATGGCCGACACTGTCACTGAACAGATCGCCGCGTTGTCGGACGAAGATTGGGCGATTCGAGAAGAGGCTGCGACCCTGCTGGGCGGGCTCAATGACGCTCGGGCTGTTCTGCCGCTGACAAAGATGCTCCGTGATACCGATCGGGCTGTCCGTGAGGCGGCGATCGGGTCGCTCTCCTCGCTTGGCTCCGCGTCGGTCCCTGCTCTGGCCGCCTGTTTGGCGGATCCGGCGTTGCAGGTGCAGGAAGCGGCTTCGGCCATCTTGGCCTCGATTGCCGATGCGCGGGTGTTTCGCCCGTTGGTCGAGGCCCTGGGTAGTCGCGACTGGATCGTGCGCATGCATGCCGCGAAGGGGCTGGGACGGATCGGCGATCCGGAAGCCGTCAACGTCTTGATGCCGCTTTTGCAGGACAAGGTCAAGGCTGTTCGCGAGGAGGCCTCCAGCGCGCTGGCCGCCATCGGTGCCGCCGCCATGTTGGGGTTGATCCAAGCCCTGGAGCACGATGAATGGTTGGTTCGCCTCCATGCGGTGGAGGCGTTGGGGAAGCTGAAGTCTCCGGACTCGGTCGATCCGTTGCTGCGCGCGCTGTTCAATGAGCGGGACTCGGCGATTCGCGAAGATGTGGTGCGGGCCTCGGGTGCGATCCGGGATGCGCGGGCGGTCGATTATCTGGTGACGGTCATGAAGGAGCCGGGGTTGCGGCTGCTGGCCGTCGAGGCGCTCGGCCATATCGGCGACCCTCGTGCCGTGCCTCTGCTTCGGCGGGTGGTGGAGGGGGTGCCGCTGGGCGAGCCTCGCGACACGGCCACTCCCTGTGCCGATGGGTGGACGGACGAGATGGCGACCATGGGGATGGCGGCTCGTGCGTTGGGCACGATTGCCGACGCAGTGGCCATTCCGTCGCTGGTCGTGGCCCTGCGCAATACCATTACGAGGTCGGAGGCGGCTGCGGCGTTGACCAAGTTCGGACCGGCGGTGATTCCGTCGTTGTTGCCGATGCTGACCAAGGAGCAGGACGAAAATATTCGGTATCACGTTCGAGAGACGTTGACGGCCGTCGGCTGGCGTCCAGGGCGGGTCTGATAGGGGAAGAGTTCGTGATGGGTGGTGTTGCTGCGGGTGATCAGCCCCGGCACTCACCGAATCAGAAAACCTCGCACTCGCGAACGAGAAACATGTCCAAGGAAAGTATCGATACACTGGTTTCTGAACTCACCCACGAGGAAGAGTGGCGGCGTATGCGGGCGACGGCGGCCTGCTTGGCCGGTGGACCTCGGGCGGTGCAGGCGTTGACGCAGGCGTTGGAAACGGGCGATGTTGCCCTCCGAGCCGAAGCGGCGGCGATGTTGTCGCGGATCAAAGACCCTGCAGCCGGACTGTCGTTAGTCGGGTTGCTTCGGGATTCTGAAGAGACCGTCCGGCAAGCCGCTTTTTCGGCTCTCGAACAGATGGCGGGCAACCTGGATGACGAGACTGCCGCGGGCCTGGTACGCAACCTCCACGAGTCTCCGGATGAGGATGTGCGCAATCGGGTTCGGCAACTTCTGGGCGTGATCCCCAATGCGATCACTCCCCTGTGCGAGATGTTGACCCATCCGGAGGCTGAGGCGCAGACGACTGCAGCGATGATCTTGGAGCATTTGCTGGATCCGCGCTCGGCGGACGGCCTGATCGATGCCATGTCGTCCCCCGCGGTGCGTGACATTGCCGTGCGGACACTGAAGAAGCTGGGGGCGATTCGAGACCGGATCGATGCGACGTTTAATGCCTTGCGCGACGTGGAGGGGGCGAGCGAACGTGAAGAAGCTCGCATGTCCACGGTCATGGATTTACTGGGGATCGGGCGACCCTCGGTCGAAATTTTGATTGAGTATCTGGAAGATGACGATTGGGTAGTGCGGGAAGCGGCCGCAGATTTGCTGGGAAAGATCGGGGATGTGCGCGCGGTCGAGCCGTTGATGAAGCGGCTTCAGTTGGATAAGGATACCGGAGTGAAAGAGTATGCCGTGAAGTCGCTGGGCCTCATCGGAGACCCGCGTCCGGCGCAATTGTATATCGAGGCAATCCCGATCAGGCCCTTGCGTGTGATGGCGATCGAGGCCTTGGCGAAAATCAAGGACGTCGAGGTCTTGCGTCCGTAT
>JACOEF010000691.1 GCA_024998705.1 Nitrospira sp. | reverse complement strand
TGAATGACGACATCGTCTCTCGACCAGTCATGTGCCCAACACCCTCCGCCTATTCGAGAAATTCGCGATTGATGATAGCCGCCACGGTGAAGATCAGAATGCTCGCCATCACCACAATCCATCCGATCAGGGCGACGGGTCGCTTGAAGATATTCCGTTCCGGGCTGCGATCGATGAACGGCAACGCAGCCAGCAAGGCCATAAAGGCGCCCGGCAAGGCAATTGCGCCGAGGAACTGCCCGAACTCACCCGCAAAGACCTTGAGTCTGAGCAACTGGAAGAGGAAGAGGAAGTACCATTCCGGTTCCGGATGGTAGTCGCCTGGGTCCGGTGTGGCCTCTTCGAGCAGCACAATTGGCTCCCAGAACGCCAGGCTGCAAATGCAGAGGAACACGGCGACCATCCCGACGATGTCTTTCCAGATCTGCCGCGGGAAGAAATAATCGGTTTTGGCCTTAATTTCCTCGACACTGCCCCGGAACGGTCCGGCGGGACCGGCTTTTCTGAACAAGAAGAGGTGCAGCCCGGCCAAACCCATCAGGGCCGCGGGAAGCACCATGACGTGGATGACGAAGAAGCGGCTGAGCGTCATCTGCCCTGGCGTCGCCCCACCCTTTAGAAACCGGGCCATAAAATCGCCAAGGAGCGGCGTCTTGTCCATGATTTCCACACCGACGGTGGTGGCCCAGTAGGCGCGCTGGTCCCACGGGAGCAGATAGCCGGTAAAGCCGAATCCCATGACGATGCCGAAGAGCGCTAAGCCGACCAACCAGATAAGTTCACGTGGTTTTTTGTAGGCCCCCCAGAGAAAGACTTGGGACATGTGGGCGAACACACACACGACCATCGCCGTTGATCCCCAGAAATGGTAACTGAGCAGGAACCAGCCATAATCCACGGAGTGGATGATGTACTGCGTGCTCGCATAGGCATGATCTGCGGTCGGCACATAATAGAACATCAACAAAATGCCGGTGACCGCCTGCATGATGAAGATGAAGAGCAGAACGGAGCCAAATACATAGGCCCATCGAGACCCACCGGGGACGGGCTCGTTTAGCATTTTGGCTTGCAAAGTCTTCAGGCCGACGCGTTCGTCGACAAACGCGAAGACTTTTTCAATAGCTGAGGGCTGAGTGGTCGTTGGTTGCGTAGTCGTATCCATTAGACAATCCGAACCTGGGCCTTGGTGCCCGCCTTGAATTCCATATCGATAATGGTGATGTCGCCCGCTGCAGTAACCTTAATCGGGAGAGGATCCAACGCACGCGGAGCCGGTCCATCGAGAACCTTGCCGGCTGCGTCATAGATACTCAAGTGACAAGGGCACAGAAAGACCTGACCAAGGACCTTGTGGGTCCGCCACTTAAACCCGCATCCCAAGTGAGGACACTTGCCGGAATACGCGATGTAGGGCACGTCTTTCTTATTGGTCCAGATCACCTTCCCGGACGCGTCGTGAAAGTCCATGTCTTTGCCCTGATAGATCGTCTCCAACACCTTGGGAGTCGCCTTCAAAACCCAGACGTTTTTGTCGATTTCCTGCTCCGGCATGTAGGCTTCTTTAATTTTTCGCTTGTACTTGAACTGCACGCCGACGTCATCCTGCTTGATCTTTCCGGAGTTTCCGATCTTGAGCCATTGATTGTCGAACGGGGCATACATCGGCTTCATCAGGTACCGAAGCACGGGAAATGCGATCGGCAGCCCAATGAGAAATCCGATGGCGTGCGTGAAGTTCATAAAGAAGGTACGGCGTTTGACACTACGCTCAAGCTCCGGAAATGGAACCAGTACCTCGCCCGGCGTGACGTGGATGCGCTCCTCCAGGTGAGCAATTTCCACCTCATGCGTGGTCACGTACTCGTCCCGATTAAACGTCGGGAGGGCCGCATAGTCTGCCGAGCTACCGCGGAGCGTCACGACCTCATCGGTCACTCCCTGCACCTGCCCCATAGGGACCTGGCGCTCGACCGAATCCGCCGCACCGGCGCCGACCACGATATGGCTGATCTCGTGGGAGAGCGGGTCCATAATGACCCGACGCACCTCCCCGACTTCACCGTCCGTACATCGAACTTTGGATTTCAGTTTCGGCTGCATGATGCTCACTTCATCTTGATCGGCTTCGGCGTGTTGACCG
>JACOEF010000472.1 GCA_024998705.1 Nitrospira sp. | reverse complement strand
GGTGAATCTCTGCGTGACGTGCAGTCGGCAACGGGGCGGGCCTCAGGTCCTCGGGCGATCGACCGTGCGGGATACGGATTTATATAGTACCTGTTGCGCTATTCAGAATCTGTGGTTGGCGGCCCGGGCCGAAGGCATCGGGGTTGGATGGGTGAGCATCTTGAGTCATACCGCATTAAAGCAGGTGCTCGGTATCCCGAGATCGGTCAAGGTGCTGGCCTACCTTTGTCTCGGCTATGTATCAGAGTTTTCGCCGAGGCCGGATCTTGAAGCTGCCGGTTGGCGCGCCAGACTTCCGGTACAGGAATTGGTGCACTACGAGTCATGGGGCAATAGAGTGCGGCGGGAAGGGGGAAACCGGAGATGCGGATCACCAAAGTCTATACGAGAACCGGCGACGCGGGCCAAACGAGATTAGCCGGTGGGCAGCAGGTTTGGAAGGACTGCCTGCGGGTCGAAGCCTACGGTACGGTCGATGAGTTGAATGCCTCTGTGGGGCTGGTGCGGGCGATGAACGCCGAAGCCGGGAGCGAGTCTGCCGCTGCGACACAACTGGAGTCGGATCTGCGCTGGGTGCAGAACAAGCTCTTTGATATCGGGAGCATTCTGGCCACGGCGCCGGGCCAGATATTTCCCAATATGCCGGAGGTGACGGCGAAGGATGTGACGAAACTCGAGCAGATCATCGATCGATGCCAGGAGGAGCTGGCTCCGCTCAAGGAGTTCATTCTACCCGGTGGCGGAAAGGTCTCGGCGACGCTCCGCCAGGCACGAACGATCTGTCGCCGCGCCGAACGCATCTGCATCCGATTGAGCCGTGAGGAGCCGGTGGCGGGCGAGCTGAATAAGTACCTCAACCGGTTGAGTGATACGCTCTTTGTCCTCGCGCGCTGGGTGTCGAAGACCCAGGGGGAGCCGGAGTTCTTATGGCAACGTGAGTCCGGCGCGAACGCCGAGTAAGCTGATGAAAAAGCAGCCGGCCACCGCAGCGCGTCTTATTCTGGTGCTGGGCGGAGCTGCGTCAGGAAAAAGTCAGGCAGCGCTCGATCGGGCGGGCCGCCGCGCGCCTAAAGCCTTTGTCGCGACGGGGCAGGCGCTGGACGGTGAAATGAAAGCGCGTATTGCGCGGCATCGCGAGACCCGTCCTGCCGACTGGATCACCGCCGAGGTGCCGCGTGACTTGGCTGCCTGGTTTCGAGCGGACGGACAGGCCTATCGCACCGTCGTGGTGGATTGTCTGACCCTCTGGTTAAGTAATGTGTGTGGACGTCGGATCGCCGGGGCGGAGATGGTCCCACTCGTTGAGGAATTGCTCCAGGCCATCCGTACCACGAAGGCGCGGGTGGTGTTGGTGAGCAACGAGTTGGGCTTCGGGCTGGTACCCACGAGTCGCAGTGCGCGAGCGTTTCGCGATGTCGCTGGTCGGGTCAACCAACAGATCGCGGCAGCGGCCGACGAAGTCTACTTTGTCATCAGCGGCCAGACACTCAGGCTTAAATGAGAGGGAAGGAAATTCGATGACGCTCCAGGAAGTGTTGGGACGAATTCAACCTGTGGATCAGGCGATTGCCGCGCGGACGCAATCCCGCCTCGACCGGTTGACCAAACCCCTCGGCAGTCTGGGGCGGCTGGAAGATACCGCGGTGCGGTATGCCACGATTACCGGCCAAGTGAAGCCGGCTGTGCCGCGAGGGGTCGTATTTACATTTGCGGCTGACCACGGCGTGGCGACCGAAGGTGTGAGCGCCTACCCGCGTGAAGTCACGCCGCAAATGGTGTTGAACTTCCTGCGTGGCGGCGCCGGAGTGAATGTGCTCGCGCGTCATGCCGGAGTCGGGGTGCGGGTGGTGGATATCGGAGTGGCATATGACTTCGGTGCGGTGCCGGGGCTCATTCACAAGAAGGTGATGCCGGGCACGAACAATCTGCTGGTGGAGTCGGCCATGAGTCGTGACCAGGCCGTGCAAGCAGTGGAGGTCGGGATCGGGTTGGCCATGGACGCCGAGCGTGAAGGAGTCGGCCTGATCGGGACCGGCGAAATGGGCATCGGCAACACGACGCCGAGCGCAGCGATTACCGCGGTGATGACCGGCGTGGTTGTGGCTGAGGTGACGGGTCGAGGGACCGGCATCGACGCAGCAGGCCATGCCCGCAAAGTCGCCGTCATTGAGCAGGCGCTCGACCGGCATCGTCCGAACCGGGCCGATGCCATCGAAGTGCTCGCGAAGGTGGGCGGTCTCGAAATAGCCGGCCTGGCCGGACTGATCCTGGGGGCGGCGGCCGCACGGGTGCCTGTGGTGTTGGATGGGTTCATTGCCGGTGCGGCCGCGTTGATCGCGGTGGGGTTGCAGCCGCTCTGTCGTGACTACCTGATTGCGTCGCATCGTTCGGTGGAACGAGGTCATCAGGCAATCCTCGACCATCTGGGGCTGAAGCCGTTGCTCGATCTCGACCTGCGGTTAGGCGAAGGGACTGGAGCCTGCCTGGGTATGGGCTTGGTGCAGGCCTCGATTATGATTCTCACCGAGATGGCGACGTTCGAAGAAGCCGGGGTGTCGCAACGTGACTGAGATTGTCGCCATGACCAGGCCCTTTGTGTTTGCCTGGCATTTCCTCACCGCGATTCCAATCAGTCGGCGCCACCATGAGCCGTCGTCTGCTGAGTTGGCGACGTCGATGGCCTGGTACTCCACGGTCGGGCTTCTGATCGGCGGATTACTCGCGACAGCAGACCTCGGCTTGCGCCTGTTTTTGACGGCTGAGGTGGTGAATGTCCTGCTCATCGTCCTGCTGGTGCTTATGACGCGCGGACTGCATCAAGACGGGCTGGCAGACACCATCGATGGGTTGGCCGGGGGGCGCACGGCGGCCGATCGGCTGCGCATCATGCGTGATCCGAGCGTCGGGGCATTGGGCGCGACCGGCCTTTTTCTTTCTCTGCTGTTGCGCTATGCCGGGTTGCTTGCCCTGCCTCAACCGATTCGACTTCCTGTGTTGCTCTGTATGCCGGCATTGGGTCGTTGGGCGATGGTCTCAGTCGCCTGGGCTTCTCCCTATGCTAGGAGCGAAGGGGGATTGGCAGCGGCGTTCTTGACTCATCTGTCCTGGCAGCATGTCTTGCTCTCGAGTCTTGTGTTGGTCTGTGCGCTGGTGGCCGGATTGGGAGTGGCTGCGGCGGTTGCGACGATGGGGATGGGAGCACTCGTGGTGATGATTGTGCGGCGGGGTTGTCGGGTATGGTTCGGTGGAGTGACGGGAGACCTGCTCGGCGCCACGAATGAATTGGTCGAACTGCTGTTCCTGGTCATGGTCCCGCTGCTGGTGATGGCGCGATGACCGGTGGCGAGTTGGTGCTGGCCGCGGTGTTGGATGTCGTCGCGGGAGATCCCCGTTGGTTGCCCCATCCTGTGCGGGGCATGGGCGTGGTTATTTCCTGGTTTGATGATCTGGTCAGAACAGTCTGCCGCAGTGATCAATCCTTACAAATCGCTGGGGCCTGTCTCGCACTGGGGTTACCGGCGGCGATCTATGCGGCGGCCGCGTGGCTGATTGCGCAGGCGGCCATGGTGTCACCGCTACTCGGACAACTGGTCAGTATCGGCTTGGCGTATACGACACTGGCGGGCCGGGATCTCTTCGATCATGTCCAGGCAGTCAGCCATGAGTTGCAGCAGGGGAATCTGGCCGGCGCGCGCGAGGCCGTGGCCAGGATTGTCGGCCGGGACAGCGCGACGTTGACGGAACCTGAAGTCGTCCGCGCCACCGTGGAGACCATCGCCGAGAGCACTGCCGATGGCATTATTGCGCCGCTTGTGTATCTTTCTCTCGGCGGTGCGCCGCTCGCCCTGGCCTACAAGGCGGTGAATACGCTGGACTCGATGGTGGGACATCACGATGAGCGGTATGAGCATTTTGGCTGGGCCTCTGCCCGATTAGACGATGTAATGAATTGGGTGCCGGCCAGGTTGACGGGCGGTTTCATCGCGCTGGCTTCGGGGCTGGCGACCGCCGAGTGGCATCGTGTTCATGACAGTTGGTCCATCCTGGATCGGGACGGCGGCAAACATCTCAGTCCGAACAGCGGCATACCGGAAGCGGCCATGGCCGGCGCATTGGGCGTGCAACTCGGCGGGCTGAACTACTATGACGGCGTGGCTCACGACGGCGAATTGATCGGTGATGACACGACGGCACTGACAATCGGACATATTGAGCAGGCGACGCGCATCATGGTCGTCGCGGCCGGACTCGGTCTGTTCTTTGCGCTGCTCTCCTTGTGGGTATCATGACGCGCATCGGTCACGGTGGCGATGTGTATGCGGCGGCCCGTGAGTTACGGCGAGATCTCCATCAACTGCTGGATTTTAGCGCCAGCATCAATCCCTTGGGGCCGTCTCCCGCCGCAGTGCGAATCCTGCGAGCAGCCGACGCGTTACTCGGTCATTATCCGGACCCGGCTTGTTGGGCACTCCGGCAGGGACTGGCCGGATATTGGCATCGTCCGGATGAGCAGTTTCTGATCGGCAACGGGTCGACCGAGTTGATCCATCTCCTGCCCAGGTCGTTGGAGATCCGGCATCTGTTGCTGATTGGCCCGACCTTCTCCGAATATGCCGAGGCGATGAGAGGCTCCGGGGGACAGGTCACCATGCTGATGGCGGAGAGAGCCAACGGGTATCGTCCTCCCCTGGAACTGGTTCTCACGGCGTTGCGGAAGCGTCGGCCGCCTGCGGGCGGTGTCGACCCCATTGATGCGGTGCTTCTCTGTAATCCTAATAGTCCCACCGGTCAGGTCTGCGAGGCCGCTGCTGTCAGGGGGCTTGCACGTCTGGCTGCTCGCCAGGGGCTGTGGTGTATCGTGGACGAAACCTTCGCCGAATATGCGAATCATGCGTCGATTTTGTCGGAGCCGCTTCCACCACGGACCATCGTGCTGCGCAGCTTTACCAAGTTTTATGGGTTGCCGGGACTCCGTGTGGGATATGCGGTGGCCAAGCCGCGCGTGATTGCGTGCATGGCGGCGCAGCAGCCGCCCTGGTCGGTGAACATGTTGGCGCAGCGAACCGCGCTCGCTGCCTTGCAGGAGGTGCGACACAGCGAGAGAAGTCTTCGGTTCATGGAGCTGGAGCGAGCCCGTTTTCAGCAGGCATTGTCCGAGTTGCCCGGGTGCACGGTCGTTCCCTCCGCCGCCAATTTTCTGCTGATGGAATTGCCGGTCGGGAAAAAAGCGGTGACGGTGGTGTCTGCGCTTCGCAGGCAGGGAATCCTGATTCGGGACTGTTCGCAGGTGCCTGGATTGAATGGTCGTTCGGTGCGTGTTGCGGTTCGCTCGCGGGCTGACAATGATCGCCTCCTGCGGGCCCTGTCGGTTCTCCTTCGCAAGGGTGGCGCATGACGATGATGCGCCAAAATGGTTTCACCACGTGCTATCGAATTGCTAAAGACACACTCATTGTCGATCTCGGAACCCGTATGCGGGTGCTGTCGTCTGCTCCGAGAGGGGGAGGGCTTCGAACGACGCGTTACATTATGAATCATCAGGTGCCGGCCAATCCTCTTCTGCAAGGATCTCACTCGAAGTGGGAACATCCTGCACGTTACCTCAAACGAATCGCGTTGGACCTGGGCGTAGATCCTGAGTGTGTCGGGCTGATGACGGCGGTGCCCATGAAGCAGGTCGTGACCTGCCGTGATGAACAGGATGGAATGTGGGTGGAGTGTTTCGCTACGGTTGGTGTGACAAACGCGGTGCGGGCAGGTGAGGTACCTGTGCGTGAAGAGGAGGACAGCAAGGTCCACCGAGTCGGGACGATCAATCTGATGGTGGCAACGAATGCCTGTCTCGCCGCGTCGGCCTTGGTGTGTGCCGTGCAGGTGGTCACGGAGAGTAAGACCGGAGTGTTGCGTGACCATGCCGTGCCCAGCTGGACCGGTCGCCCCGGCGCGACCGGCACGGGGACGGATGCGGTGGTTGTCGCCTGTGCCTTGCGAGGGAACGGCCCCCGGTCTGATTATGCCGGAACTCATACCATGATCGGAGCCTTGATCGGAAAGGTCGTCGCCGACTGCCTCACGCAAGGGTTGGTGCGCGCGACAGCGTGGGCGACGACACATCGCGACTAAACGTTCCATAGGTCCTATGTCCCAATCTCCTCGTGCCACAGCCATTGCGATTTTGGGTACCGGCTCAGATGTCGGGAAAAGCATGATCACGTCCGGGCTCTGCCGGTTGTTGTCTCGCGCGGGTATCCGTGTCGCGCCCTTCAAGGCGCAGAATATGTCGTTGAACTCCTTTGTCACGCCGGCCGGCGGCGAGATCGGGCGCGCGCAGGCGCTGCAAGCCGAAGCCTGTGGGATTCCTCCTCATGTGGATATGAATCCCATCCTGCTCAAGCCGGAATCCGATTCCAGGTCTCAGATCATCGTGCAGGGGAAAGTATTTGCTACGAGGGAAGCCAGGGCCTATTTCGCGCGTGGTCGGGATAGTGAATTGTTTCAGGCGGTGGAACGCAGTTATCACCGACTCGCCTCGCAGTATGATGTCATGGTCATCGAAGGAGCCGGCAGCGCCGCCGAGGTGAATTTGCGGGATCGTGATCTAGTGAACTGGCCGGTCGTCGAGATGGCCGATGCCAAGGTGCTGCTGGTCGGGGATATCGATCGCGGCGGTGTGTTCGCGCAGATCATCGGTACGCTCGATCTCATCACGCCGGAGGAGCGTGACCGGGTCTGCGGGATCGTCATCAACAAGTTCCGGGGAGACGCGGCGCTTTTTGCCGACGGTGTTCGTTTTCTGACGGAGCGGACTGGAATTCCTGTCCTGGGCGTCTTGCCGTTCCTCCGCGACCTGGCACTCGATCAAGAAGACAGTCTCGATGTCAATTGCCAACGGCAGGTCGCGTTTCAGCCGGACCGTATCAACATTGCGGTCGTGCTCCTGCCCCACATGAGCAACTTTACCGACTTCAACGCGTTAGCCGACGAACCGGATGTGTCGCTGCGATACGTGTCTGCTCCAGAAGCTGCCGTAGGCGCTGATGCGATTGTGCTCCCCGGTTCCAAGACCACGTTGGCGGATCTGGCCTATCTACGTGGCAAAGGGTTTGAAGCCCTGCTGCGTGTGCATGTTCAACGTGGTGGAGAATTGGTCGGGGTTTGCGGCGGTTATCAAATGCTCGGGCGACAGATCGCCGATCCTGATGCGGTGGAATCAGGCGGGGTCGGCGAGGGCTTTGGTTTTCTCCAGGTCACGACGGTTTTGATGCGGGAGAAAATTACCGAGCAGGTTGAGGGGCGTGCGATACACCTTGATGGATCAGCGACGGTACCGGTGCGAGGGTATTTCATTCACATGGGGCGGACGGATCGTCATGCACACCGACCTTGTTTTGAGGTTCAGGGAACATTGAATAGTTTCGACGGACGCGCCGAGGCAACCGAACAGAAGCCTGTTTCTTTCGACGGCGCGGTGAGTGACGACGGGTTGGTGTGGGGCACCTATATTCACGGGTTGTTCGACGCGCCCCTCTGCCGTCGCACGTGGCTGAACCGATTACGCACGAGAAAGGGCCTTCCCGCTGCCGACCTTGCTTGTTCCCAACAGGTGAATCAACAGCGAGTGGATGCGTTGGATCGATGGGCCGACCACGTGCAACAACATCTTGATCTCACCTCGATCTGGGAGCTCCTGCGTCAGGGCAGAACCGCCTGATCTTCGGTCGCACCCTACCTGCGACCGTTTCCAAGCGACTTTGACGGTTCGCAGGGAAAGCGACGAAACTTTGGCACTCCCTCCAAATTCTTGAACAACTACTCGCCTCTGTCAGTCTCGCTGACCATAGTGCATATAGTTGCTCGTCCATACATAATCATCCGCAAAATCGCCGAGTTCATTGATCCGACCAAGCTTCCCCTGAAGATCCTAACTAATTGTTTTGTTTGGCACCAATCGTGCACTGACCTCACCAAGAGCGCATAGGTTTCGCGCGACTCCGTCGATTCATGAAATTGTCAACGGAGAATTTTGCGCTATCTTTGATGAAAGACCGACTCACTTAAGCATGTGATTTGGTTAGGCGATTTGCGACCGGCAGGAGGAGGGGGCATGGCGACTCATTTCATCAACACAATTGCGGCGGCACTGACCATGGCTTGCATGGGCGTGGCTGTTCCGGCAGCGGCCAATACCGAGGTGGAAACAGCCGAGTTGCTCATTAAGTTATTGCAGGTGGGGCGCGGTGTGATTCCGGAGCATCAAGCCACGATCAATGACGCCAGCAAGGGTGACAAGGGCTTTACCGGTGATTTTCTGACGGCCCAGGTGGTCGAGCGGTTTCGCAAGGCCACGAAGATCGACCTGAGTCGGCCCAGCACCGTGCCACAGGCGCCGCTCTTTCTTGCCATGGTGGAATCCGAGAAAGAGGTCATTGATGAAGCCCAGCCGGTGATCAACAAGCAAGGCGTTGGTTTCAAAGGCATTATTCCTGCCGTGTTCGCGAGAAAGTCCGGCGAGCGGTTTTATCGAAAAACCGGGATCCGCATGAAGTTGACGGGCATCGACTATCGCTATCCAGGGAATCGTCCGGATGACTTCGAGTCGGAAGTGCTGAGGATTTTTTCCGATACGCGCCACCCCAAGGGCCAGCCGTACAGCAAGGCTACGATGTTAGACGGCAAGCCGGTGCTCCGCATGATGGATCCGGAGTACGCGGCCACCACGTGCCTGGGGTGTCATGGCAATCCAAAAGGAGAGCGCGACATTACCGGCGCCAAGCAGGAAGGGTGGCATGAAGGCGATCTGGCTGGTGCGATCAGTATCGTGATTCCCATGCGGTAACCGGAGTGGTCGGATCAACAGGAAGTCATTCGCACACATTTATAGAAGGTTTGAAGGGGGGATGTACTCATGAGCAAGATCGTTGTTGTCGATGATTCGTACGCCGAGCTGCAGTTGATCGAAGGCTATCTGAAGGCGGCGAATCATACAGTCGTGTCGTATCCGAACTCCGACAAACTCGAAGACAAGTTGGCGGTTAATAAGCCGGACCTGATCGTCTTGGATGTGGTGATGCCGGGGCGGAACGGCTTTCAAGCCTGCCGCGACTTGAAAAGCGATGACCGCTTCAAAGGGATTCCGATCGTGCTCTGCACCTCCAAGGGGCAGGAGAGCGACAAGTTCTGGGGCCAGCAACAGGGCGCTAACGGGTATGTAGTGAAGCCGTTCAAGGCCGAAGATTTGGTCGCCGCCGTCAAGCGGGCGCTGAACTAATCTATGGACAACGTTCCAACGATCCACCCTCAATCGTCAGCTTCATCCCCGGCTCACGGATCCTCCAGCTCATCGAGGTCTTCTGCCGCGAAGATCGACGGCCCCTTGCGTATGTGCGTCTTGACGCTGGGCGGCGAGCTGTTTGCCGTCGATCTTCGGCATGTGAGTGAAGTGTTTGAGGTGGAATCTGTGACCGTCGTGCCCGCTGCGCCGAGCCTGTTGACCGGGGTGACCAATCTCCGAGGTACGGTCATTACGCTGATTGATCTACGAGGAAGTCTTGGCCTATCCGTGACGGACACCGCACTGCCGTTTGCCGTGGTCATTCGCCAGGGTGGTCGCCAAATCGGTGTGCTCGTCGATCACGTTCCTGAGATCCACACCATCAGTCCCGAGCACTTGTTGCCGGCGATGCAAGCCGGACCGGCAGGGGCGCGTCCCTGTGTATCGGCCGTGCTTCGTCTGGACGAGCGGCTGGGAGGGGTGTTGGAGATCCCACAGCTCTTGGCGCAGGTTGACGGAGGCAGCGCGACAGTCGCGAACGCGTACCCCGTAGGAACCTGACACGACGCAGGCTTGTGATGCCGCACACGTATGCGGCCGGCCACCGGATTTTGAGGGACAGCAGAACAAGGAGGAGCGCACCATGATCGGGCAAGGCTTCAAGAATCAATTTCAGGACATGAAAACAAAGACGAAGCTGCTGGTCAGTTTCGGTCTTGTCAGCGCCATTATCCTGGTCATGGCGAGCGTCGGTGTGTTTTCCCTGCGCCAGCTCAGTAGTCAGTCGCAGACGGTGTATACGGACTATACGCAGCCGTTGGCCGAATTCGCCAAGATGGGTACTGCGTTGACCAAGCATCACCAGGTACTCCTGGACGTTGCGACGGCGACCAAGCAGGCCGACTTTGCCCAGGAAGTGACTAAACTGGCTCCCTTGAAAGCCGAAGTCGACAAAGCGGTCTCCAACTACAAGAGCACGACCCTGCGCATGTCGCGCTCGGGACGCGATGAAACAAAGGATTTGTCGTTGTTTGAGCCGGCGCTGAAAAAATATTTCCAGGATGCCGACGGTGAGCTCAGCGCGATGGCGGACAGTTTCGATAAAACGATGCTCTCGTCCGGGCAGGCCGACCAGATGCGTGCCCTCGGCGTCTTGGCGTTGACGGTCAACCTGACACCGTCGTTCGAAAACGCGGTCAAGCGTCACAATGAGCAGGTCACCTCGATTGAAGCGGTGGCCAAGGACCTCAACGACGACGCGCAAGCCCTGGCCAGTAACGGAACGGTCATTCTGATCGTCGGCGGTCTGGTCGCCGTGGCGCTGGGTAGTCTCGTCGGATACCTCTTGGCAACGTTTCTTTCACGCGGGATCACGCACATCGCCGGTGTCGCGACCCAAGCGGCCGGCGGCAATCTGCAGGCTCGCGCGAAAGTGGAGTCGCATGATGAGCTGGGTCAGATGGCGACGGCGTTCAATTCCATGCTCGATCGTATTACGGCCTTGGTGTCGACGGAGGAAGAGCGCGACCTTATGCAGAAACGCCTCATGCAATTCCTCGTGCTGGTATCCGAAGTCGGTAAAGGAGACTTGACCAAACGAGGTGAGGTGACGGCCGATATGTTCGGGAACCTCGCGGACGGTTTCAATCTCATGATCGCGCGATTCGGACAATTGTTGAAACAGGTGCGTGAGGCGGCCGATCGAGTCAACAAGTCAGCCGGTACCTTGCGTGATTCAGCCGGTCACATGTCCGGAACCGCCAAGTCGCAGGCGGAAGAGTCCGTACGTACACTGGGTGCGGTCGAACAGCTTGCGGCCGGTATGCGTCAGGTGGCTACCACGGCCGGTGCCTCGTCCGATTCTGCGAAGCAGGTGCTGTCAGCCACCGAGCGCGGTAACGTCGCGGTGCAAGAGACGGTGCGCGATATGCAGAGCATTCGTTCCGCGGTGCAACGTATGTCGAAGCAGGTGAAAGGCCTCGGCGATCGGTCTCTCGAAATTTCCCAGATCGTGTCGACGATCCGTGATATCGCCAATCAAACGAACTTGCTCGCGCTCAACGCCGCGATTGAAGCGGCCGGCGCCGGTGAGGCCGGTGCGCGATTTGCGGTGGTCGCCGATCAGGTCAGAAAGCTGGCGGAAAGCTCGACGCAAGCCACCCGTGAAATTGCTGATCTTGTGAAAGTCATTCAGACAGAAACGCAGGATGCGGTTGTGGCGATGGAACACGAAACACAGGCCGTGGAAGCCGGATCGGCTTCCGCTCTTCGAACCGGTGACGTGTTCGCCGAAATTTCAGACATTGCCAAACGATCTTCCGAGTTGGCTGAGAACATCGCAAGCGCGGCATCGGAACAGACCGCGTCGACGGAAAAAGTCGGTCGTGCCATTAAGGAGTTCACCGGCGGCGCCGTAGCGACGCAAAAGCAGACGGATTCCACGCGTCTCACGATTGAGGACATGGCGAAATTAGCCGAAGGCCTCAATTCCTCAGTCGCCCAGTTCAAGCTCGCGTAGGGGACGTCTAGAAGAGCGGTGATGTGTTTCCGCTCGGATGCTGAGTGGGTCAATGAGCGCTGATTTTGATCGCGACCAGTTGCTGGACATATTCGTTGCCGAGGCCGGTGACGATATGCGTCGGTTTTGGAACGCGTTACATCCCGAGGGGAAGGCGCAGCCTGAACCGAGCGATGTGGCCGATTTTCATGCGGTCGGTCACAAGCTGAAGGGTGCGGCGCTGTTGTACGGATTTCCTGGCCTTGGCCGACTCGGCGCGCTGCTCGAAGATACGCTCGAACATGTGCAGGAAATATCCGCTGCTCAATGGCCCGCAGTCCTGCAATTGATGCGGGAGATTGCCGCCTCCTATCGAGCGCAAGTAGAGGAAGTCGGGCGCGGAGGCGGGGAAGATCCTTCTGTGGTGGAGGGATTTGTGCGGCGATGTTCCGAACTGATGCCGGTTCTCTCGACGGAGTCATCAGCGGAGGCGGCGCAGCCGTCCGTCGGGCCGGCGGATGAATATCTCATTCCGGGCCTTGATGGTGAAGTCTTGTCCTACTTCTCGCCGGAAGCCGAGGAGTATCTCAGTACGATTCAGACTCTCCTCCAGCGGCTGGAAGGCAACTTGGTAGATGCCGATACGATTTATCAATTGTATCGGGTTGCGCATACGTTGAAAGGCTCGGCCTACACCGTCGAATTTGACGTCGTGGGCGATGTAGCCCATCCGATTGAAGCGTGCATGATTGCAGTCCGCGAGGGGGCTGTCACGATCGCTCCGCATTGGAGCGCCGGTCTCCGTCAAGCGGTGGACGTGATTCGAAGGCTAATGGCGCGTGATGTGCAGTTGTTGCCACGCCTGCGGCAGGAAGTGCCCGCGATTGTGGCGAAGCTGCGAGAAATGGAGCAAGGTGTCAGTCAGGCTGAGGCGGCGCTGGTTCCGCTCAGTCGTGTTGATGAGGTAGCGGTTGAGAATCCCGTGCCTGTTACCTTGTCCGGTCCAGAACCATCCGTTCAAGCCATTATTCCGACCCACACGCAGGAGCTTGCGGAAGAGTATTTGATCCCGGTCCTTGATGCTGAGGTGATGTCCTATTTTGCGCCGGAAGCGCAGGAGTATCTGGAGAGCCTCGAAGCCGACTTGCTACGAGTGGATAAGGACGCGGGGAACCCTGAGACGATTCATCAACTCTTTCGCACGGCGCATACGCTGAAGGGCTCCGCGTATACCGTGGGTTTCCAATCCATTGGTGATCTGACGAACCATATTGAGGACTTCATGGGCGCCGTTCGCGAAGGGACGCTCGAACTGCTTCCCGGCCATACGGACGTGCTGTTGCGTGCGATTGATGTCGTCCGGGCTCTCATGCGGCGAGACCCCGGCATGGTGGGGCGCACCAGGCAACGATTTGCAGCGTCGTTACAAGAGTTAAAGCAGCTGGGACAAGCCCAGGCGACAGCTGATGACGGGCAACAGGTCGTGTCCTCGGCCGCCGAGAGCCTTCCAGTCGAGGAGATGGGCGAGTCCGATGGCGCGGAGCCGGCCAAGGGCGCAGACGGAAAAGCGGGTGAAGAGCGGGAAGTGATCCGTGTCAGCCGGGAACGTTTGGAACGTCTCCTAAACCTAGTCGGTGAATTGGTCATCGATCGCGGCCGTCTCGAGCAGCGGCTACGCACGCTGGATCAATTGGCTACGCAAGTGTTGTCGAATAAATCCAGACTGATCGAAGCCGTACGGACGTTCGAGGACAAGCATACCTTTTCTTTTCAACCGTCTCCCACGGCACCCGGCGACGTGCCGCCGCAAGGATTCCCGGGAGTGAGTGATTTCGGAAGTTTGGAGTTCGATAAGTACGACGACTTCAATATCTTGGCCCGGCGTATCAGCGAGGTGACGGCCGACATTACCGAGTCGATGTCGCAGCTGAGCGGATCGATTCATCGCGCCCAGGATGATATGGGGTCATTGCAGCAGTTGACGCTGGGCATGCGCGATGAAATCGCTCGCGCCCGCATGGTCCCGATCGGGACGCCCTTTACGCGGTTCCGGCGCGCGGCCCGGGAAATGGCTCGCGCCACCGGTAAAGAAGTCAATCTGGTTACGTCCGGAGAGCATACTGAAATCGACACCGGTGTCGTCGAGCGTCTCGTCGATCCGCTGGTGCATCTGGTGAGGAATGCGGTCTACCACGGCATTGAGCCGGCGGGAATTCGTCGTAGCCAAGGAAAACCGGCGGTCGGCACCATCTATCTCCATGCGGCTCATCGCGGAAACTCGGTGCTCATCGAAGTCGAGGACGATGGCGCAGGACTCGACATCGCGAAAATTAGAGCCAAGGCGGTGAAGTTGGGGCTCGTACGAGCGGATGTTGTCGAATCCTTGCCGGAAAGTGAAGTCATCAAGTTTATCTTCCTGCCCGGATTCTCTACTGCCGAAGCAGTCGGAGGCCAAGCCGGCCGCGGTGTCGGGATGGATGTGGTCAAGCGAGTCATCGAGCCGATGAACGGCCACATTGAAGTGGAGTCAGTCTACGGGCAGGGCACCAAGTTTACGATGCATTTGCCGCTCACATTGTTGATCGCGACTGCGCTGCTCGTTCGAGTTGGAAAAGAACGGTATGCGATTCCTCTTCCGAGTGTGCGGGAGGTGACCATGTCGACGGCGACGACCATCCAGCGCATGGGGGACCGTTCCGTGTTGCAGATCGGCGACGAAGCCATCGAGGTGTATCCGCTCGGGAGCCTGATTCGCCGGGAGGCCGGCATGATTGAAGGGGCCACTCCGGTGGTCGTGGTTCGGACATCGACCGGTGCGCTCGGTTGTGCGGTCGATGAATTGTTGGGTCGCCAGGAAATCGTCATTAAATCTCTGGGGGCGCTCAAACCCTATGATCGATCAGTATTCGGTGGGGCGACCATCGATCCGGAAGGACGCGTGGTCCTGGTGCTGGATGTGAGCCGTCTGACCACTCGGGAGTATCACGAGTCCCTGGCGGTTCTTCAGAACCCTGTATCCTCGCCGATGCTCGACGGGCCGGCTCAGACGTCCCCGACGCAGAGTGCGGACAAGCAACTCCCGCTCTTGCTGATCGACGACTCGCTAAGCATTAGAAAGTTTGTTGGGCGTATGTTGGTATCCGCCGGGTATACCGTCGAGACAGCGACCGATGGTGAGGAAGGGTGTCGCAAAGCCTTAGTCCAGAACTACCAGGTCATTATCACGGATCTCGAGATGCCGAAGTTGAACGGGTTTGAGGTGATTCAAGCTCTTCGTGCCAGACCTCAAACCCAGGCGACGCCGATCCTTGTCATGACCACACGAGCCGGAGAAAAACATCGTCAGATGGCCGCCAGTGTGGGCGCCTCAGGATACATTGCCAAACCAGTCGAGGAACGGGCCTTGATTCAGGAACTCCGGAAATGGACAGGGCGTGAATCCGCCGTCAAGAAGTAACCACGTGTGGTCGACGTGCGCCATTGCGGGCGAGTGAAGGGCATCCATGGGACTTCGAGGGCATAACGCATTACGGGAGTCAGGCGGGCAAGTGGTCCGGTTTCTTGTCTCCCTGATCGGGTCGACTCATATGGCCTTTCCCTCCCATTGGGTTCGCGGCATTGTCACACCCGCTGAGGCGAGCGGGGGTGGGTCTGTCACGTGGGCCCACGCGGTGTACGAACGTACCGATCTTACCGATCGGTTCTCCATCCGAACCACGGGTGTGACGGCTGAGACCAGGCTCGTTCTATATGCCAACGAGGGCCGCGCGCGATGTTTTGCGGTGGAGAAGGTACTCGGTCTCATCGACGTTGAGCGAGATTTGATTCAGCCCCTTCCGGCGCAGTTTCGAGGAAAGGAACGGGAGCGATTGCTGGGCTTTTTCGTCGAAGCCTCGTATGTCGCCCTCATTGTGAATCCGTTTTGGGTGCTCGAGCTTCCCTCTCGGAACAATATCCTGGAGGTGTTTGCCCTGCAGGTCTCGAATGGTCGGCCAGGGGAGTTCGACTCCAGACTCAAGCTGTCTTCAGTGGTGTTGGAAGACCCCCTCCCGGTCTCCGCAGGATCGGCCAGGTAGACACAGAGGATTAACGATGTTACGTGCGCAGCGACACAGACAGACACCCGCAGGCTCGAAGGGGGGCCTTCAGGCGCGGATGCAGAGTATGGTCGTCTTCTCGGTCGGAGGTCAACGTCTGGCTGCCAGAACCGAAGAGATCGGCGGG
Source organism: Nitrospira sp. (assembly GCA_024998705.1). Lineage (GTDB taxonomy): Bacteria > Nitrospirota > Nitrospiria > Nitrospirales > Nitrospiraceae > Nitrospira_A. Next base: position 2,449 of record JACOEF010000472.1, on the reverse strand, counting down.
GTCATGCCGTGGCCCGGGGCGACAGTTGTCCCGAGCGAGACGCCGTTTGTGGTCGGACTGGTCAGGCAAGAAAAAGGCTGTCTGCCGGTGTTTGACCTCGCGGCTAAGTTCAATCGTCTTGTCGAGGAGCGTGACCGTCTGTGTTTGGTCGTCAAACATGTGGACGGTCCCCTCGCCATCTGCATCGACTCCCATGTTCCTTCCTTACACACAATTGCGCGCTCGGCTGTGCAGTATCGTGCCGGCAATGATCCCGACATTGCCGGAATCTGTATCGCTGGGGATGAAGAACTTCCGATCATCAACCTGACAACCTTAGGGGTCTCATCGAACCGCCCTGCGTGATGAGCCTTGCAGCGGGTAGAGGAACAACATGCCAAAGATTCTGATTGCCGATGACAGCATTGCAGTGCGTAAGGTAGCCGAGCGACTCCTGACCGAGGCTGGGATGGGTGTCACACTCGCGGCGAATGGATCAGAAGCCCTTGCGCTCTTAAGTAAGGATCGCCCGGACTTGATTGTCTCCGATGTGATCATGCCGGACAAGAGTGGGTATGAGGTGTGTGCGTATATTCGAGCACAGACCAATCTGGCCGATCTGCCGGTGCTGCTGATCAGCGGGATTGTGAACGATGAGGTGGCGAGGCAAGCGGAATCCTGTAAAGCGGACGGTGTTCTGAAGAAGCCGTTTCAGGGATCGTCCCTGAAGGATCGCGTGTTGGACCTGCTCAGTAAGCGCCCGAAGAAGTCTGCGCCTGAGGTGGAACAGCCACAACGTCAAACCGCAGTCGAGCCGCCGATCATCGAGATTGCTGCTGCCGCACCGATCGTTCTTGTGCCGAAGGACACGAAGCCGGCCTCGGTCGAAGCCGGTAAATATCAGCCGATCCCCGAGCCGGTCGTGATGCGTGCGGAAGAGCCCGAACCAATACTGATGACGAGCGATACCGTGTCGGGAGCAGCTCCTGCAGTCCATGCCACTCAACCGGATATGTCCGCACAGGCCCATGAGCAACAGCAGGCAATCCTGGCGGAGCGTGATGCTCGAATCTCGGACCTTGAAGCACAGCTGAACGATGAACGTCGGCGGAGTCAGGAACAGATGCAACGTCTGTTGGATGAGCAGCGCGAACAAGTGGCAGCCTTTTCCTCACAAGCGCAGGCCCTCGATCAGACCTTGGCCGCTGAACGGGCGCAGTGCGCCGCGTTATCGGAGCAGCTGGAAGAAGTGTCGAGGCAGGTGCGCCGGATCGGAGAAATGGAGGCGGCTCGGGCTGAAGCGCAGGGGCGCGCGGAGCAGCTGTCTCAAGAGGTTGCTGAAGGGGCACATCGAGCCGCTCGAATCGCGGAACTGGAAGCGCATCTGGCGGCTGAACGGGAAGCCGCGACGCAATTGGTGCAACAAATCACCAGCCTTGAGAAAGCCGAAGAGCGCATGCACGAACTTGAAACGGCCTTGGTGGCTGAGCGTGAGACTGCGCAGATCCAACGACACGAACGTGCGGAGTTGGAGAACATCGCAAGCATGGTGCCGGCACTGGAGGAGGCTTGTGCAAAGGCTCGTGCCGAAGTGGTTGAGGGTGAGTCGGCACTGTCGGCTGAGAGAGACGCTGCGTCGGCTCTATTGATGCAGGTGAAACAATTGGAAGTGGCCGCCGAGCGTGCCCGGGAATTGGACCTCGCACTGGCTGCAGAACAAGAGCGCTCGATGCAACTGGAGAAACGTGCGGTGGACGCGGAGCACATGGCTGAGCAGTCCACTCGCCGGTTCGAAGATATGGCAAGAAAGCTGGGTGAAATCGCGGGGCTGGCCTCGCAACTCGGGAATGGGAAACGCTAGGAAGGCCGTCGCTCGTTCCCTGTTTCAAGCGAGCCGACGTGTCAGAGGCGGGACGTCACTGTGTCGACCGAACCAGAACAAACTCAAGACGATTTTCAGAAAGAACTGATCGATCTATTCGGGCAGGAAGCCCAAGAGTGGCTGGGCCAGATCCATTTGGCCCTGGCCGAGCTCGAAGGCCAGCCGGATACGGACCGACATAGGCAATTGGTGGACGCTGTGGTGCGTGGCATCACCAGTCTCGGTGGGTCCGCCGCCACGGTGAATCTTCCCGATGTCGAACGCGCCACCTTCGCACTCCTTCCCTTCATCGACACCGTAAAAGACCGCACGACGGCCACCAGTCAGGATTTCAGCACCGTCCGTGAACAATTTCGTCTGGTCGTCACTTCCGTCACGATGGCCACCGGACATTCTCTGGATCTCGGTCCGGCGCAAGCGGCGCCTCCGGAGCCGGCCGTCGACTTCCTGACCCTGCTTAACGCGCTGCGTAGGCTCCAGGATGAACAGATTACCACAGGGAGCCCTTCTCGCAGCCTCATTCCCCAGGTCATGCATCGCCTGGAGCACGAGGCGCGGCAAGGGGCCAGCCAGATGCAAGTGGCGGTG
>JACOEF010000690.1 GCA_024998705.1 Nitrospira sp. | reverse complement strand
TGGTTAACGCGAGTATTGCGCCACGAATTCGTCCATGCGCTGATTCACGAAGAATTGGGAGCCACCGGAGGAACCATTCCCACCTGGCTCAACGAAGGTCTCGCAATGCAGCTGGCCGGTGATCCCTGGCAAGACGTCGCAAGCATCACGCCCAGTGATCACAGCCTCGTTCTTTTATCTGCACTGGAAGGTGGCTGGGAAAATCTACCCGCAGAAAAGGTCACTGTCGCCTACATGGAAGCCAATGCGGCCACACACTATCTGATCGAACGGTTCGGCATGCACAAGGTGCACGAAGTCCTCGTCCACCTCAACGCCCGACAAACAATTGCCGCCGCGATGCAGGAGAGACTCATGCTCTCCTACGACCACTTCCAACAACAATGGGCCGACAGCCTGGGAGCCACACTGGCCCAGCCGAAGTCCTAAGCATTATCGTGCCCTCGTCTGATACGTATCATGCCTAGGCATCGCGCCCGGGGTCCAAGATGGAATAGCCTGAGGATACGCACGAGTCTCCGGCTCGGTAACCGGCTCCTCAATCCGATCGAGTTGCTCGAACGAATCCTCCCACAACAGTGTGCCTGACGTACGATCGTACGTCCG
>JACOEF010000689.1 GCA_024998705.1 Nitrospira sp. | reverse complement strand
CTGGAGGCGATGCACCGTGCGCATCTCCTGGAGAAACTGGTGCCGGCCTTTTCGCGCGTGCGCGGGTTGATGCAATTCAACCAGTACCATAAGTACACGGTCGACGAGCATAGTCTGCTGGCCGTGGCGAAGGCCGAAGCCTTGGCCGAGCATCCTGGTGTGCTCGGTGAAGTCTACCGGGAGATCAAGCGGAAGGATTTGCTGCATCTGGCGTTGTTGCTCCACGATCTGGGAAAGGGGCACGAGGAAGACCACAGCGAAGTTGGGAAGCGGTTGGCGGAAGAAACGGCCGTCCGATTAGGGTTTGATGAGCGGGACTCGCGGACGTTGGTCATGCTGGTCCATCGGCATTTGCTGATGGCCCATACCGCCTTCCGTCGCGATCCCTACGATGAAAAAGTGTTGCTGCCGTTCGCGCGCGAAGTGGGCACGCCGGAAGTGTTGCGCAAGTTGTTGACCCTGACGGCCGCAGATATCGCCGCAGTCGGCCCGGATGTTCTGACCAAGTGGAAAGAGTCTCTGTTGATCGAGTTATACCTGCGGGCCATGCAGGAGGTGTCCGGCGAGCGTGAGACGGCGGATGAGCCGCAGCGCCTGGCGCGTATTGCCGACGACGTGGCGTCACAGCCGGACTCCGATCGAGATCTCCCGTCCGACAAGGGATGGATTCGGTCGGAACTGGAACAGTTTCCCCTCCGGTACGTCTATGGGACCAATCCCCGGCGTATTGCCGCGCACCTTGGGGCCATTCGCCGGTTACAAGCCGGGGGTGTGGTGGTGGAGACGGAATTTAATGCCCTATTGGGAACCTGCGAATATGCCGTCATTGCCTACGACGATCTGATTCCGGGTCTGTTTTCGAAGATCGCCGGCGTCATGGCCGCAGGCGGATTGCAGATTCTGGACGCCCAGATCGTCACGCGAAAAGACGGCGTGGTGGTCGATACCTTCCAGGTGGCCGACCCGGACTATCAGGGAGCTCCGCCTGTTGAACGCCGCGAATCGATTGCCGGCACGATCACGGAGGTGCTGACGGGACGTCAGGCTATTGAGTCGGTGATGCGTCGCGGGGCCAGGCTGAATATGGGGCGGTCCTTGCCCGCACACCGGCAGCCGGCGGAAGTGCGGATCGACAATGAAACATCCGATCGCTTTACCATTCTGGATGTTTTTGCGGATGATCGGCAGGGATTGTTGTACATTATCACGAACGCGATCTTTCAGCTGGGATTGTCGGTGCATGCGTCCCGGATTTCCACCCGGCTCGATCAGGTGGCCGACGTGTTTTATGTGACGGGGATGGATGGGAAGAAAGTGGAGGAGGCCGGTCGGCTGGAATCGATTCGGGCGTCGATTCTCACTGAGATCGAACAGTTTCTCGGGGCTCATGCGGCATAAGTGACAGTGTGTGGGGCGGTTATTTTTTCGGCGGTTGAAAGGAGGAGGGGATGAACGTTCGTGAGGTGTTAGATTTTGCAAAGAAGAATAAGGTCCAGGTCGTGGACATGAAGTTTGTGGACCTGATCGGCACCTGGCAGCATTTTACGATTCCCGTGAGTGAACTGACGGAGGGCCTGTTTAAGGACGGCTCCGGGCTCGATGGATCGTCGATTCGCGGCTGGAGAGCCATCAACAACCGCGACATGCTGCTCGTGCCGGACCCGGCAACCGCCTGCATGGATCCGTTTTGTTCGGTGCCCACCTTGAGCCTCATCGGCAATGTCGTCGATCCGATCACGCGTGAAATGTACGATCGCGAT
>JACOEF010000194.1 GCA_024998705.1 Nitrospira sp. | reverse complement strand
GCGACGAAAATGAAACCTGTCAGAAAGACAAGGAAGGCCACAGTCGGTGGCTCGTCGCGAAACGTATGGAGCGGATTGAATATAAAGTGCTGGTCATGAGCAACAAGGGCGGAGTGGGCAAGAGCACCTGCACCACCAATTTGGCCGTCAGCCTTGCGCTCAAAGGCTGGCATGTCGGAATTTGCGACATGGACATTCACGGTCCCAACATTCCGAAGATGGTCGGCGCGGAAGGCCAGAAGCTGAAGATCAGCACCTCGGGCGGAATCATTCCGTTTCAAGCCTACAACATGAAGATCGCGTCGATGTCGTTCCTGTTGCAGAACTCCGATGATCCGATCATCTGGCGCGACGCCTATAAATACGAATTCATCAACCAGCTGTTGGGAGGGGTAGAATGGCAGGATCTCAATTTTCTGCTGATCGATCTCCCCCCCGGGACCGGAAACGAGTCGGTGACGACCATTGATCTCTTGGGCGGTGTCAGCGGAGCCGTGATTATTACGACGCCACAAGAAGTGGCGTTGCTCGATTCTCGCAAGTCAGTGACCTTCTGTAAGGACAGCGAAGTGCCGATCATCGGTATCGTCGAAAACATGAGCGGCTTGGAGTGTCCTCACTGCCATAAGGAAGTGAATGTGTTCCGCAAGGGCGGTGGCGAAGCCTCGGCTTTGGACATGGGCGTTCCCTTCTTGGGACGGATTCCGTTGGACCCTGATGTGGTGACCCAGAGCGATGCGGGCGAGCCGTTTGCGCTCTTTAACTCCGATTCGGCGACCGCGCAGGCCTACCATGATATCGCCAATCAGGTCGAAGCGTTCTGCAAGAAGAGCGGATCGCTGGTCAAGCTGGCGCCACGTCAGCAACATTGATGGGACGGTGACGCGTGAAAGCTGCCGATGCAACAACCGGATTGACTCCGCTCCACGAGGCGCAGCGTATTGTGCTGGACGCCACGACTCCGCTCGGTCTTGAGAAGATCTCCATTCTCGATACGTCGGGGCGTGTATTGGGTGAAGATATCATCGCCGAACGCCACAATCCGCCGTGGGACAATTCCGCGATGGACGGCTTTGCCGTGCGGGCGGAAGACATTCAGCAGGAGCAGGCGATTCCCAAGCCGGTCACGTTGACCGTCATTGAAGATGTGCCGGCAGGAAAGATGCCGACCAAGTCTGTGGGACGGGGGCAAGCGATCCGGATCATGACCGGTGCGCCGATTCCGAAGGGTGCGGATACCGTCCTCAAGGTCGAGGACACGGAACACACGCCTGATTCGGTGCGCGTCTTCAAGCCGGAGCCCCGTGGCTCAAACATCCGGCCCCAAGGGGAAGATGTGAAAAAGGGTGAGTGCATCATTCCCAAAGGCACGACGATTCGTTCCGGCGAAGCGGGAATGCTGGCCATCCTGGCGAAGTCCTTCGTGTTGGTGTATCAGCGTCCGCGGGTCGCGATTTTGTCGACCGGTGATGAGTTGGCTGATCTCGATGAGCGGTTCAGCGAAGAGAAAATCATCAATTCGAACAGTTACGGTATTGCCGCTGCGGTGCAGGAGGCCGGCGGCGTGCCGATCCTGCTGGGGATCGCGCGGGACACGCCTGCCGCGTTGAAAGAAAAGATTTCGCACGGACTGAATGCCGATATTCTCGTGTTGTCGGGCGGCGTGTCGATGGGTGACTACGACTTCACAAAAGCCGTTTTCCGGGATCTGGGCGCCGAGATGAATTTCTGGAAGCTGGCGATCCGGCCGGGTCAGCCGCTTGCCTTCGGGAAGATTCAGGGCAAACTGGCGTTCGGATTGCCCGGGAATCCCGTCTCCTCGATGGTGACGTTCGAGCAGCTGGTGCGACCTGCGATGCTGAAGCTGGCGGGAGCGCGCGGGTATGGGCGCCCGTTGCTTGAGGCGGTGTTTCAGGAGAAGTTTTCGAAGCGGACCGACCGCCGGCATTTCCTTCGTGGAGTGTTGTGGCGGGAGAACGGAGTGTTCAAAGTCCGGACGACCGGCGATCAAGGGTCAGGCATTCTCACCTCTATGGTGAAAGCCAATTGTCTGATCGACCTTCCCGTCGAAGTGGAACGGGTCAATCCCGGCGACTCGGTGACCGTACAATTGCTCAGTGGATCGGCCTGGCTGGAGCAGGCGGCCCCGATCGCCCCGGCCGGTCATCGCCCATCCTGTTGTTGAGCCGCGAAAGGAACCTGTTCATGTCCGTGCCGATTTTGTCTTTTGTCGGACGATCCAATAGCGGCAAGACGACGCTGATTGAGCGTGTGATCCCTGAACTGGTCAGGGCAGGATATAAGGTGGCCACTGTCAAACATGCCGGCCATGGATTCGATTTGGATACGGAAGGCAAGGACAGTTGGCGGCACAAACAAGCCGGTGCCAGCAGTGTCGTCATCATCTCGAAAAGCAGCCTCGCGATGTTCGTGATGTGTCGGACCATATGAACGTCGAGGAGGTGCGTGAACAGTATCTCGATGCCTCCTATGATTTGATCCTGGCCGAGGGATGGCGGAGCGAGGGGTATCCCAAGATCGTGGTGGTTCGTGATCAAATCGGCGAGGTGCCGGTCTCGCAGGATGGGCTGCTGGCCATCGTGTCCAACAAGCCGGTCGAGACATCGGTCCCGCTGCTCGACCCCGATGATGTGGCCGGCGTGGCGGCACTCATCATCCGGCATTTCCCCAAATCTCAACGGGATAATGCGTAAGACCTCCGTCATTGTGCTCGGGGCGATCGTGGCCGGCACAGTGGCTTTAGGGGGAGTTGCGGTTCCGCTGACCAACCATCCGAAGTTTTGTGCGAGCTGTCACACCATCCGACCGGCCTATGAACGCTGGCTGGAATCGTCCCACAAAGAGGTCGAGTGCGTGGCGTGTCACGTCCGGCCAGGAGTCGCCGGCTGGTTGGAAGACAAGGCCTGGCATGGCACCAGAGATGTCGCCATCTATCTGTTCGGCAAACCGACCGAGCCGTACAATTTACGCGCGCATGTCGATTCAGCCGTGTGCCTGGGATGCCATCGGAACATCTTGCGCGTGTCGGAGATTGCGACCCGGGATTTGCCGGCACCCGTGAAGGATGTGGGACTGGTCATGAGCCACCGCAAGCACATGGACGCATTCAGTCAGCGTGGGCAGGGCGAGGGCTGCACGACCTGTCATTCGGCGGTCGTGCATGAACGGCCGATCAAAGGTTATCCCATCGTGATTCCTCGCGGGCACGTGTCGGCCGATAGCCGGCCCTGGAAGCCTGAACATCCCGAAAGTTCCGTGCTCCACAAACGGGCACAGGCGGACTGCTTCCGTTGCCACGATAATAAAACCGAGTATGACGGTCGAGTATTGAGCCGGAAGTGCGAAACGTGCCATCTGCCTGAGAAACTCACGGAATTCTTGTCGTTTTAAGCCACGGGAACCCCAGTTCCATGTCATCTGCGGTCGTCGAAGTACGCAATCTGATCAAACGCTTCGGCGAGTTCACGGCAGTGGACGGGATTTCATTCGACATCGGGCGAGGGGAAATCCTCGGGTTGTTAGGCCCGAACGGCGCCGGAAAAACGACGACGTTTCAGATGATGCTGGGGTTGGTCACGCCCACATCCGGATCGATCCGGATGTTCGGACTCGACTTGCAGACCAACCGGGAGGCGATTCTCCAGCAGGTGAATTTTTCCTCCACGTACATTTCGTTGCCCTATTCGCTGACGGTGGAGGAAAATCTCCGTGTCGTCGCCCGGTTGTATGGGATGTCCAATATGGCCGGCCGCATCGACGAGATGGTGAAGAAGCTGGAGATGGGCGAGTGGCGACACAAGCTGACTCGCAAACTTTCGTCCGGGCAGATGACCAGGCTCACACTGGCCAAAGCGCTGCTGACGGAGCCGAAGGTGCTGTTTCTCGATGAGCCGACGGCAAGCCTGGACCCGGATATCGCGCATAAGATCCGCGCCATCCTCCTGGAGGAACGGCAGGTCACCGGACTCAGCATTCTGTATACCTCCCACAACATGCGGGAGATGGAGGAAATGTCGGATCGTATTATCTTTCTGCAGCGAGGAAAAATCGTCGCGG
>JACOEF010000291.1 GCA_024998705.1 Nitrospira sp. | reverse complement strand
TCTTCCCTCTTTTCCCACGCCGCACCTGCCCACGCCGGTGAAACCGGACGATCCGATGCCCCCGGCAGAAGCCGCCGTCAGCCTACAAGGAGTGTTCCGCTACCTCGATACGGTGCTCGCGGAAAAGACCCTGGTCATCGCCGATGTAGGCGAATCCCTCTTCGCCTCCGTGGATCTCCACGTGCACCGCCGCTTTGAATTTCTCTCACCCGCCTACTACACGTCGATGGGATTCGCGGTACCGGCCGCCATCGGTGCCGGTTTTGCCGACCCGTCCCTGCGGCCGATCGTCCTGGTGGGAGACGGAGCCTTTCAAATGACCGGATCAGAACTGTCGACCGCCGTGCGCTACAACCAAGCACCGGTCGTCATCGTCCTGAACAACCACGGTTATTCAACCGAGCGTGAGATTCTTGAAGGCCCCTTCAACGACATCCACGAGTGGCGATACGAACGAATCTGTGACCTGATCGGCGGCGGACAGGGTTTCCGGGTCACCACGCATGGCGAGTTCGTCCAGACCCTGGACAAAGCGATCGCGGATCCCAGCCAGCCCTATGTCATCAATGTCCTGCTCGATCCAGCCGACCGCTCACCGGCCATGATGCGCCTGGCCAAACGGTTGGCCAAACGGCTCTCGACCGACCACCCGTAACCCCTCTACCTACCACGACTTTTCACGGCCTGGTTCTCCAACGAGCAGCCCCCTCACGCTCCCACTCCGACACCTGTTTTATTTTGATACAGCGCGGAGTTACCACCCTCCTCCCATTGACCCTTCGTAGACAAATGTGGTCTTCTAGGAGCGTACTTGTCGAATTGTTATTTGACGGGGAATTCGCCACTATGTCGACGAAGCTGCCTGACGGAAAAACCATGCGAGATGGTCAAATCTTCTCTGCGCGATTGAATAATGTCGTCACCACAGAGCGAGAGTTCGACGAGCTGGTCGCGAAGTCGCTGCCGGAGTTGTTGGATCGTGCCACAGGGCAAACCAAGCGATTTCTTCGTGAGACCAATCAGTGGGGCGACGACATCACGCATGAGAAACTGGCGCTCCGCTGGGGGTATGAGTTGGTGGAGCGGTTCGTGGTCCTCGGTCGCACCGAAGTCCCCTGCCGCCCCTTCTTCCTGCTGGATAGCCTGATCGCGAAATCGTTCAGTCAGCCGGACCCGCTCTGTTATCACAAGGAGTTGTTGACGCCGGTCGGACGGTTCCTCGACGGGCTAGCCTCACGTGCCGTGGTCAGCCGCGACGCCTTGATTGCCCTGTTCTATCACTTCTATGGGTTCAGTCAGGCCCATGTGGTGAAGCTCTTAGGGTTCGGGCAGGCTGAAAGCCAGCGAGTCTATAAAAACTTCGAGCGGTGGCGCCAAACAGGGTGGCAGCGCACGATGAACGAAACCGGATTAAGCGGGTCTGAAATCGAGGTCTTGGACCAGGAGTTACGCACCAGGCCCGACCATCTGAACCACGAAGTCGACCGGTTAATGCCGGTCTTGCAGTCACATTATCGAAAGAGCGAACCGGAACATTATCCCTGCCTGTCCGAACAGAAGTGGGGGCAACTATTTCACGATGACTACGGCCACGATTACCGCGTCTGGCACTTGGCCTTTTGCCGCGACTGTTTTTTAGAAGTCGCGGATCGCCGACAAGCCGAGGTCAGCAACGGGTTCAAGCCGCAGGTCAATCTCCATATACATCCGCTGAAAAAGGGAGGCGTCTTGGCTCTCTTTGGAGGGGATCGGGGGGGACGGAACCATGGAAGCACCAGAACTCAACGATTATCGCGCACATCTGCTTGACGCGTTGGACGATCAGCCGCGACGCGCGACTGAGGAACGTCCGGGATTTCTCCAAGTCCTCGTCAACCACGAGCGCGTCGGAACATTGGATTGCGCCCACACGGACCCGACCTTCTCCTTCACGGTTCACGAGCGGAGCGTGCAGCACCTCGAACTCCGAAATGAATCCGGCGTGCTGGTTGGAGGTTGTGTGGCCCCCGAAGCCGGCCAAAAGACGGTTCGCCTCCCCGCAGGCAAAGGTCACCTCGCCATTCATGTTCAAAACCATTTCGACGGCGGTTCACTGCGCGTCCAGTACGAGGTCGCCCCTGGCTGGTGGTCCCACGTGGCGTCCACGATCGGACTGACTGCCGGCGCACCGGTACCGGCGGCCGCCGGAACACCCGTCTGGACCATGACGACGGCCTTCGCGCAGATCGTGCTGGCCGTGGGAGTCGTGGCGCTGCTCGCTGAACGCATTCCAAACTGGATCGGGGCGGAAGATCGGGCGCACCAGATGGAAGAAGAACTGGCGGCGCGGCAGTCCACCCAAGAACAGATCGATCGTGTGCATCAACAACTTGCGCAACTGGTGGAGGCGCAGGCAGCAGCCGTCGCGGTGTCCCGATCCGAGCAGGACCGGATTGCGCAGCTGAATACCCTCATCGACACCGTCACCCATGCCCAACAGAAACTCAACACACAAGTCGTCGCGGTGCAAGAAGATCTCAAGACGGTCGAGACCGATGTCGTACAGGAAGTGCAGACCGGCATGCGCGTTGCCGTCAACGCCGTGGAGGCCGATCGCGAATTGGTGCGCCAGGATCTGAAATCGATCAAGTCCGTCAACGAGACCCTGGTCAAGCAAGTCGCCCTGTTGGAAAGCCGCAATCGGGAATTACACGCGCGCCTGGCGCTCACGTCGCTGGAAGTGGCCAAAGCCAGCGCGGCGCCCAAACCAGCCGTGGTCGCGAAGACGGACATGCCGAAAGAAACGCCCATGGCAACCCCGGTGGCGGATGGACTTCGCGAGGTCGACCGTCAGGCCTTTATGTTCTGGGTCGCCTTCCAAGACGGCACGACCGAGAAAAGTATCGAGGATCTGGTCCAGGAAATTAACGGCATCAAGAAGGGGCCGATGAAGTCGGGGTGGTATTCCGTTGAAGTGAACCTGCCGCATCCGGAACCTCCGGACCGCTTCCTGGAGTCTGTGAAGCGAGCCAAGATCGTGAAGTCGGTCGTGACCAGCAAGGCCATGCCTCCGGCGCAGTAGGAACGATCTCCCCTCAGCAGATACAGCCGCCCGGCATGGCGGGTATTCGCGTCTCCCAGGGAAGCGCCCCCGGCCGCAGCGGTCATTTGCTCTCATCATCCCTTGCGAACCCGGCACAGGAGGGCACATGTCGGATTTTCATCAGAACGGGCTCGTGACGGTTCTCCACCGTCTCGGCGCATCGAACCTTGAGCAACTGGAAAAAGAACTGGAACGCCATGCGGCGACCAACCCGATCGCCCTCGTCCTCCCCTCCCTGTATTCCGAGCTCGAGAACCCCGCACTGAAACACATCGTGCAGGTCTTAAAAGACATTCGCTATGTCAACGAGATCGTCATTTCCTTGGACCGCGCCTCGGCCTTGGAGTTCCGACTGGCCAAACAATTCTTCTCGGTACTGCCGCAGCGGGTCCGCATCGTCTGGAACGACGGAACCGGCATTCAGGATATCCTCAAGCTCCTGGCTCACACGGAAATCGACACCGGACTACAGGGAAAGGGCCGAGGCTGTTGGATGGCCTTCGGGTACGTACTGGCCCGTGGACAAAGCAACGTCATCGCCCTCCACGACTGCGACATTCTCAGCTACAATCGGGAATATCTCGCGAGACTCTGCTACCCGATCGTCAACACCAATCTAGGCTACGAATTTTGCAAGGGCTACTACAGCCGGGTCACCAATCGCCTGCATGGCCGCGTCACCCGCTTGTACCTCACGCCGTTGATCCGTAGCCTTCAGCAGCTGGCCGGGTCACATCCGCTACTGACCTTTCTGGATAGCTTTCGTTACCCCCTGGCCGGTGAGTTTGCCATGGTGCGGGATCTCGCCTGGATCAACCGGGTGCCGGGCGACTGGGGACTGGAAGTCGGAGTCCTCTCCGAAATCTATCGCAACTGCGCGCTCCGACGGATCTGCCAGGCCGATATTGCCGACGCCTACGAACACAAGCACCAGGGGCTATCGGCCGACAACGCCGAACAAGGGCTGCAGAAAATGTGCGTGGATATCACGAAATCCCTCTTCAGAAACCTCGCGAGTGAAGGCGTGGTGCTCTCGCAGGCCATGCTCAAGACCTTGCGGGCCACGTATCTACAGACCGCGCAGGAAGCGATCACCCGCTATCAAAATGACGCCGCCATCAATAGCCTGCAATTCGACCGGCATGAAGAACGGATGGCTGTGGAAGTGTTTCTCAAAGGCATGAAGATCGCGACAGAGGCGTTTCTGGAGGATCCACTCGGCGTGCCGATGATTTCGAACTGGAGCCGCGTCACAGGCGCCATTCCGGATATCTTCGAGCGCTTGATCGACGCGG
>JACOEF010000109.1 GCA_024998705.1 Nitrospira sp. | reverse complement strand
TCTTTTTTTGGATACTGTGATTCAACGGTTCTCTGGTCATCATTTTTCCAAGGAGGGTAGGGTTATGAATAGGGTCGGAATTCTAGCCGCACTTGCAGTGTCCTCCGTTGTCGGCTTGCTGACCGCCGGTGTTACGTTCGCGGCGGATGCTCCAGCCGGGGGCGGACCGAGCGAAACCACCACGGGCAGCGGAAAGTTTTTTAAGGGTGAGACCACCAATACCTTGAAGGGGCGGGTGTGGTCGCAATGGGCAGACAATCCTGATACCGAATTGCTCTTCGGCATCCAGTACTGGAACACCGGTGATCCGGCTTCCGGTGAGGGTGGTGGCCGATCGTCAACGTCAATGGATGTGAAGCCGCCGGATCCTTTGTTTACGTGTTGCGGCTGGGGCTTCACCGGCGGAACCGATAAGAATAATCCATACGCCGGCTGGCACCATGCGCAAACCACTGTTCGTTTGTCTGTGAAGGATAAGAGTCTGATGGATCAAATCATCAAGGCATCGCAGGAACTCGTGGCGATGGAAGTGACCCTTGATGGTCGGACCATTACCGGCTTCAAGGTCCTGAAGTAGAATTTATACGCGAGGCGACATTCTTGGGACTTTTTTGTCTTCTTTAAGGAGGATGTGATTATGAAGCTTCAAAAGCAGGGGTGGACCTTCATGGCTGCCGTGGCTTTGGTGGTAGGGTTCACCTCCACTGCGCTGGCCATTGAGGCGTTCCAGGAGCGATTCGAGTGGGGAGATTTGAGCAAGCCCACCACGTTGCAGGGCCGTGTCATCATTCTGGATCCATACGATGAAGCAGTTTGGCTCAACATCGCCGTGTTCGGCGGCAATGCGGAGAGTGGTCTATTCTGGCAGAGAATTCACCCGGGAAAGAACCTCAAGTTCTATCCTGCTGATAAGACTGTGTGGGAACAGCTGAAGTCCATGGCGCGTCCGCATTCCGGACCGGCTGCGGCGAAGGAAGTTCCTCCTGGTTCCCCGACGACCTTGGTCGAGTTTGTGGCTCAGGAAGTCGAGCAGAATCGCCGCGTGATTTCTTCAGTCAAGAAGTTGGCTGACAATGCCGGCGAAATGGGCAAGCCAAAGAGCATCTCCTCCCTTCGTTTGAAGGAGTGTGACGGTAAGACGGAAGTGGATGCTCCTTGCCACGCCGCCAAGACGTTGCTGAACACGTCACCGAAGACGCCGGATGGAGCAAATTTGCCCCTGCAGTATGATGTGTTGTTGCCGAACGGCAAGCCGATTGCCAACCTGATTCCTTGGACTGCCAAGTACAATCAGGGTGGTGGACATCACTAGTCGTAGAAGGCCATTGGCCTGAAGCAAAAAGGCGGCATTCCGAAAGGGATGCCGCCTTTTTCATTGTGGCATCAAGGGAAGAAAGATGCCCACAGGCCGGGAATGGAGCTATTCTTGTAGCAGCCGCTGCTGCAGCGCAGCCAGCCGATTGAGCGCATCAAGGGGAGTCATGGAGAAGAGATCCATCTGGCGAACCTCCTCTAACATGGGGTGAGGCGCGGGGAGAGTGGCATCAAATTGAAGCGACTGCTGGCTCTCCAGTACTGGCCGTCCGGATGGCGCCGAGGACTCTAGTTGAGCGAGCACGGCCTTGGCCCGGTGTATCACCAGGTCGGGAAGACCTGCCAGTTGGGCAACATGGATTCCATAGCTGCGATCGGCGCCTCCACGGATAATTTTACGCAGAAACAGCACCTTCCCATCACGTTCCTGGACGGCAACGCAGTAGTTTGTAATCCCTTCCCGTAGACTCTCCAATTGCGTCATTTCATGGTAGTGGGTCGCGAAAAGCGTACGTGCGCCGAGACGCTGAGGGTCTTGGATATATTCTGCGATGGCCCAGGCAATGCTCAGGCCGTCGTAGGTGCTCGTGCCGCGACCGATTTCATCCAAGAGGATTAAGCTACGAGATGTGGCGCAGTTGAGGATATGTGCCGACTCCGTCATCTCAACCATAAAGGTGCTCTGGCCGCCTGCGAGATTATCGGAGGCGCCGACTCTGGTGAAAATGCGATCCGCCAGTCCGATCCTGGCTTCTGTGGCAGGGACAAAACTCCCCATCTGCGCCATCAATGTGATCAGGGCGACCTGTCGGAGGTACGTGCTTTTCCGGCCATGTTGGGGCCGGTCAGAATGTGCAACCGGCTGGTAGCCAGATCCAGATGGGTATCGTTCGGGATGAATCCGCCAGAGAGGTCAAGGCGTTCGACGACCGGGTGCCGCCCTTGGACAATCTGAAGTCCATCCCCCTCGTCGATGGTTGGTCGCACGTAGCGATTCAGTGCGGCAGTTTCGGCCAGCGCGGCTAACACATCCAGAATGGACAGCCGTCGGCTGATTTCCTGAAGGCGGGTCGTTTCTTCCGCTAATCGTGTTCGGAGTTGTTCAAATAGTGCTTGCTCCAAGGCCGTCAGTTTTGTGTCGGCTCCCGTGACCCGCTCTTCGAGTTCCTTTAACTCGGCGGTCATGAAGCGTTCGGCATTGACCAGGGTTTGCTTGCGGATATAGTCGGGCGGTACCTTCCCGAGATTCGCCTTCGTGAGTTAAATATAGTACCCGAAGACTTGGTTATATCTGATTTTCAGCGACTCGACGCCGGTGCGTTCGCGCTCTTTGGCTTCCAGTCCGGCAATCCAGCCTTTGCCTTCCCGGCTCGCCTTGCGAAGTTCATCCACCTCAGGGTGGTATCCGCTCTTCAGGATGCCGCCGTCGCGAATCGATACGGGCGCCTCCTGCTCAATGGCTCCTTCGATTAATTCGTAGAGATCCTGGGCGTTATCCCATGAGGATGTGAGCTCGGCGAGGAGTGGCGCCTGGAGCCCGGACAATTCGGCTTGAATGGCCGGGAGCGAGGAGATGGAAATTTTCAACGCGAGAACATCCCGCGGATTGGCAACTCCGAGGGACATACGGCTGCAGAGACGGGAGATGTCCTGGTCAGTTCGCAACGCCGTTCGGAGGCGGACTCGCGCGTCGATCAGTTGTTTGAGTTCATCGACTGCTGTCAGTCTGGCTTCGATCGCCGCACTGTTGACCAATGGCCGCAGGAGCCACTCT
>JACOEF010000478.1 GCA_024998705.1 Nitrospira sp. | reverse complement strand
TTTTCATCTTGTCGGCTTTTTCTTTGGAGAGCACGAGATTGCCGTCTGCGTCTTCACACTCTTCGAGATACACCTGGAGACGATCGCCGACCTTCAGTTGCCCCAATTCTTCATGCGAGAACTGATCGGCGGGAATCATGCCCTCCGACTTGTAGCCGATATCGACCACGACTTTGTCCTTGCCGATGGCCACGACCATACCCTCGGTGATGGTCCCTTCCTCGAAATTGCGGAAGGTTTCCTCATACATCGCCGCCAGGGCGTCGCGATCCAGCTTGGGTTCACTTTGCGGTGTGACAGTACTCATGAAAAGGTCCTCGTCCTCCGGCTTGTGCCGGGTGCTGATAGTGAGAAAAACCGAGTCTTACTCAGCGTTGCAAGACTTGGCTGTTGGTGTTGCGGCAGGATCGTGAGGCTGCCCGGCCTTCGCCGGCCAATCCCCTGGCATCGGAACCTGTCCGAGCTCAGCAATCTTCGCCATCACCGTCCGACTGACATGTTGATAAAACGCTTTGCCTTCCAACCGCCCGGCATCGGCTGAAAAATCCAACGGCTCGCCATACGCCACCGTCACGCGACGAAACCTCGGCCACTTGGCGCCGGGTGGCAGGACATCAAACGTGCCGCCGATATGCGCCGGCACCACCTGACAGCCTGTCTGCGACACGATCACCCCGATGCCCGGTTTGCCGGGCTTCAACGCCCCGGTCATCGTCCGCCCCCCTTCAGGGAAAATGGCGACGGCCTTCCCCTCCTGAATCAACAAGACCGCTTTGCTGAACGCCTCGCGATCCAGGCGGCCGATCCGTAAGGGAATCCACCCCAGGCCCTGCAGCAGGCCGTTGAGCAGCGGCATGGGAAACAAATCGTGCCGCCCCATATACCAGCCCCGGCGAGGAATCCCGCAACCAAGCAACGGGATATCCAAATAACTGGCATGATTCGAGGCGATCAGGAATCCGCCTTGCCGCGGCACAGTTCCGACGGTGCGATACCGGAAACACAGCCATCCGATGGTGCGAGAGAGAACCCATAACAGGCCATACAGTGCCGAGCTCACAATCTTGCCGTGATCACAGCCAGCATGTGCTCAACAACTGCCTCTGCCGGCATACTCGACGTATCGATTCGTTCAGCATCGGGCGCGGGAATCAGCGGCGCCACGGTGCGGGACCGATCGCGATCATCCCGCCCGGTCATATCGCGTTTCGTCTGATCAAATTGCACCGAGTGGCCCGCCGCCACCAACTCACGATGTCGCCGCGTCGCCCGGACCTCCGCATCGGCTTCGAGAAAAAATTTCACGTCCGCTTCCGGAAAGACGCGGGTCCCGATGTCCCGCCCCTCCGCCACGACACCCCCCTCGGCGCCAATTTGTCGTTGCACCGGCAGCAGCCATTCCCGAACGGCTGGAATGGCCGACACCATGGATGCCAGTGCCGTCACGGTCGGTGTACGCAATTGGCCCGTAATATCGCGTCCGTCCAGCAACACATGGGATTGCTCGGGGCCACAGGCCATATGCAGCGTCGTCTTAGGGAGCAGCGCGGTAATGGCGAGGTGTTCATCCGGACTAAGCCCCGTGTCGTGCACTTTCCACGCGATAGCACGGTACAAGGCCCCTGTATCGAGGTAGAGGTATCCGAGCCGTAGCGCCAGGAGTCTGGCCACCGTACTCTTGCCGACACCGGCCGGACCATCGATGGCGATGATCAGACCCCGCTTCCCGCGGCCCACCATGTCTCGATCACTCACGCGATCCTCGCACTATAGACGTTTCCCAGAATCAGTCAACAGGCCCAAGAGTGTGCGCTCGAAGTTTGGGAACGATGTGTCGATGCACGCCGTATCCTCAATCTGGGTCGGCTGTGACGCGGTGAGGGCACCGATCGCGACGGACATGCCCACGCGATGGTCGCCGTGACTCGCGCAGGTGGCCCCTGTCAGCGAGCCGTTCGCGCCCTTGCGACCCAGCCCCTCGATGACCATGCCATCAGGCCGTTCCTCGATCCGTGCACCCATCGCCCGGAGTTCAGTCGCCATCGTCGCGATACGGTCGCTTTCCTTCACTCGCAACTCTTCCGCCCCGGTGATCACCGTCTCCCCCTCGGCAACGGATGCTGCCACACACAGAATCGGGAACTCATCAATGGTCTGCGGGATCTGTTCCGGCCCGATCCGGACCCCCCTCAGAGGCATCGACCGTACTCGCAAGTCCGCAACCGGCTCTCCGGCCTCTTCACGAGGGTTGAGCACCTCGATGTGTGCCCCCATCTGACGCAAGATCTCTAACAGGCCGGTCCGTGTGGGGTTCATGCCGACCGACCGCACCGTCACATCGGAATTCGGCACAATCGACGCACCAACCACCAAAAATGCGGCTGCGGACAGGTCACCCGGCACCACCACCGATTTCCCGCCCCACCGTACCGAAGGACGGCCCTCGATCCGAACCGTACACCCGTCGCGATGAAACGGAATTCCAAAGTAGGCAAACATGCGCTCGGTATGGTCGCGCGACAGCCGCGGTTCGGAAATGGTCGTGAGACCATCGGCGTATAACGAGGCAAAGAGCAGCGACGATTTGATCTGCGCGCTCGCAACCGGCGACACGTACGAGACGCCCGTCAACCGAGTCCCGGTGATCGCTAACGGCGCCAACTCCCCGCCCTTGCGTCCGGCGATCGTCGCTCCCATCGTTCGCAGCGGCTTCACGACGCGTCCCATCGGACGACGCCTGATCGATTCATCACCCGTGAGGATCGTAAAAAAATCCTGCCCCGCCAGCAACCCGGCCATCAACCGAATACCGGTTCCGGAATTGCCGCAATCGATCGGACCAAACGGCTCCGTGAGACCCCACATACCTTTGCCATGGACCGTCAACCGCTCCGGGGTCTCTTCGATCCGCACGCCCAGCGACTGGAACGCGCGCATGGTATTCAAACAATCTTCCCCGCGACAATAGTCGGTGACCTGGCTGAGTCCTTCGGCGAGAGCCGTGAGGATGATCGCTCGATGGGTGACGGACTTGTCGCCCGGAACCGCAGTAGTCCCCTTCAGCGGACGACCCGGCGTAATGGTTAAAGATGCCATCTCAGCCTAGCTCTTCCCCGATAGGCGGGGCGTGAGTTGTTCCCGTTCATACTTGGCCTTATCCAGCTGCTTCTCGATCCCCGCGGCGTCACCGGCAGCAATCAACCGCTTCAGTTCGCCGAGGTGGCGTTCGTACGTCTCGATCAACGACACCACATTGTCCCGGTTCCACAGAAAAATATCTCGCCACATTTCCGGCGAGCTGGCCGCAATCCTCGTGGTATCGCGTAATCCGCCGCCGGAATGGCCGGCCAGGTCCAGCTCGGGGACCCCATGGTCGCGCACGTCCGCCAGTGCCGTCATCAACGCAAACGCGGCGACATGCGGCAAGTGACTGACGGCGCCGAGAATCTTGTCGTGCAGAAAGGGGTCCATCTCCAACACGACCGAACCCGCAAGTTCCCAGAGCGCCCGAACGGTTTGAAGCGCCTCGGCATCCGTCCTGGGCGTGGGAGTGAGAATGCAGCGCGCCCCTGCAAACAGTGTCTCGGATCCTGCTGCCACGCCGGTCTTTTCCTTGCCCGCAATGGGATGCGCACCGACGAACCGCACGGACGGCGGAAGAAGAGCCTCGGCACGCGTGACCAGATCACCCTTCACACTACCCACATCACTCACGATCGCCCCAGGCGCCAGACAACCGGCCCATTCCTTCAGGTGCCGTTCATAGGTATCCACCGGTGTCGCGAGCAGCACAAAGTCCGCCCCTTCCACGCCATCACGAGGATCCGACACATACCGGTCGATGGCGCCCACTTCGACGGCCGTCTTGAGATTCTCGACGCGCCGCCCGATGCCGACGACGGAATCCGCCAGCTTCTGCCGACGCATGATCATCCCCAGCGAGCCACCGATCAAGCCGACGCCGACAATCGCCACCTGTTTAAAATGCGGTTTCATCGTCTAGGTATTTCTGGCGCGTACAAAGCCGGGCGCCGGAGAACAACGAGTGCCACGCCACTCACAACGTTCGATCGACGGCGGCGGCGATCTTGCGCAAATCCCCCATCAACTCTTTAAATTTCGACGGCCGGATCGACTCTTCGCCATCACAGAGCGCACATTCGGGATTGGAATGAACCTCGATCAAGAGTCCGTCGGCGCCGGCGGCGATCGCGGCTTTCGACATGGGCGCCACCAGGTCCCACTTGCCCGTCGCATGACTGGGATCCACGATGACCGGCAGATGCGACAAACTCTTGAGGGTCGGGATGGCGGCCATATCCAAGGTATTTCGGTACTGCGTTTCGAACGTGCGGATGCCGCGCTCACACAACATGACATTCCGGTTTCCGCGGGACATGATGTATTCAGCGGAGAGGAGGAATTCTTTGATCGTCGCCGAGAGGCCGCGCTTCAACAACACCGGCTTATCGTAGGCCCCGACCTCCTTGAGCAACTCGAAATTCTGCATATTTCGAGCGCCGACCTGGATGATGTCGGCCTTTTCAAGAAACAGCTCGATGTCGCGAGTGTCCAAAATCTCGCTGACCACCGGAAGGCCGGTCTGTTTCTTAGCTTCGACCAAATAATCCAGCCCTTCGCGTCCCAGCCCCTGAAAGGAGTAGGGCGACGTGCGCGGCTTATACGCGCCGCCACGGAGGACTGTCGCCCCGGCCGATTTGACCTCATGGGCAATGCCCACGGTCAACTCCAACCGCTCGACCGCACAGGGACCGGCCATGATCGTGATTTTCTTATCGCCGATTTTGACGCCATTGACGTCAATGATCGTATTCTCTTTCTTGAACTCCCGGCTGACCAGCTTCCACGGAGCCAGAATCGGCAACACGCTCTCAACACCGGGCAACGCGGTAAGGGGCTGATTGTGCAAGATGCGATCATCCCCGATCACGCCGATGATGGTCCGTTCTTGGCCGGCCGAAATATGCGACTTCAATCCCAATTCGCGAAGCCGGTCGATGATGTGATCGACTTCGCGCTCCGACGCGTCGGGCTTCAAGACAATAATCATGTTCTCGTCTCGCTTTCCTTATCGAGGAGCGCGCGTCACATCTTCAAGCGCGCTCAGGAATAGATGATTTTCTTCCGGGAGTCCGATGGTCACCCGCAGCATCCGGCCGTCAATGTGGCGGACGATGATGCCCTTCCGTAACAAGGCGTCGAATACCTCGCGGCCGTCTCTCCCGACATCGAAATAGAGGAAATTCGTTTCACTGGGCAAGGCCTCAAATCCCAATCTCCGCAAGCCCGCCCGAACCTTGTCCATTTCCGCATGGTTGAGGGCTCGGCTCGCCCCCACATGTGAGTCATCATCCAGGGCCGCTAACGCGGCGCGTTGCGCCATACTGTTGGCGTTGAAGGGCGGACGGATTCGATTCAAGTAATTCGTAATCTCCGGTGTGGTAATCCCGTAGCCGATCCGGAGCCCGGCTAAGCCGTAGATTTTAGAGAAGGTCCGCAGCACGATGACATTGCGACCGGCCTTCACATACCCGAGCGACTCCGGGAATTCAGGATGTCGCACATACTCGTAATAGGCCTCGTCGAACACCACCACCACCTGCTCGGGCACGCGCGCCATCAACGCCGCCACCTCGGCCTTGGTCGCCATGGTCCCGGTCGGATTGTTCGGATTGCAAATGAACAGCAGGCGAGTTTTGTCGGTAATCGCCTCCGCCATCGCAGGCAAATCATGGTGCCAGTTTTTCTGCGGCACCTCCACGGCCACACCATGGGCCGCCTTCACCTCCATCTTATAAATCACGAAGGTGTGCTCGGCCATCACGGCCTCATCACCCGGCGACAAAAACGTTCGCGCAAGCAGGCCGAGGAGTTCGTCCGAGCCATTTCCGAGAATGACCTGATCAGGCGTGACTTAGCACCGTTCGGCCAAGGCCCCACGTAATCGAACCGCTCCGCCGTCCGGATACCGATGCAGCGTCGGAGCGGTTTCACCCAAGACGGCGAGCGCTTTGGGCGACGGTCCGATCGGGTTCTCATTGGACGCCAATTTAATCGCGCGCGCGAGGCCTAACTCTCGCTGCAGCTCTTCGATCGGCTTTCCAGGAACGTACGGAACAAGGGAGGCAATATCGGGATGCACCTTCAATGGCATGGCGTGACTCGGGCCTCTAAGAATAGGCGGGATACGACCCCAAAATCTTCATAAAGAGGCAGCGACTCTTGACCTCGTCGGCCGCCTTCCTGACCCGCTCTTCATCGATGTGCCCCTCGATATCCACAAAGAAAATGTATTCCCAGGCCTTACGGCGCGAGGGGCGGGATTCGATCTTGGTCATGTTGAGGCCATGCGAGGCAAACGGTCGCAACAAGTCGTACAGGGCGCCCACCTTATCCTTCACCGACAACATCAGCGACGTCTTGTCGCGGCCCGTCCGTTCCGGTGCCTTCTGCGAGCGCACCAAGAACCGGGTGAAGTTATTGATGTTGTCTTCGATTCGGGCTGTGATCACCTTCAGTCCGTACAATTGGGAAGCCAGTTCGGATGCGATTGCGGCGGCCGACGGATCGTCGACGGACAATTCGGCTGCCCGGGCCGTGCTGGCCACTTCAGACACCGGCACATGCGGCAGATTCGTCTCCAACCAATTACGGCATTGGGCAATGGCATGCGAGTGCGAATAGATCCGTTTTATATCTCCTGTGGCCCCGCTCTTGGACATCAGGTGGTGCGCCACTTCCTGCAGCACCTCTCCATAGATGAGCAAGCTGGAATCAACGAACATATCCAGCGTGTGATTCACGACACCTTCGGTGGTATTTTCAATGGGCACCACCCCAAAATGCGCGCGACCACGCTCGACTTCACTGAACACTTCTTTGATACTGTTGACCGGAATGTATTGAGCCGACGACCCGAACTTCTGCATGCAGGCCATGTGCGTAAACGTGGCTCGCGGGCCGAGATAGGCGACCTTCTGAGGCCCCTCCAGGGACAACGAGGCCGACATGATCTCTCGATACACGGCTCGGATGGCATCGGTGGGAAAGGGACCGGTGTTCTGCTTGCTCAGACGGTCAAAAATTGCCGCCTCGCGGGCGGGTGTATGCAGATGCGCGTCCGCATCCCTCTGTTTCTTGAGTTTTCCGATTTCGAT
>JACOEF010000310.1 GCA_024998705.1 Nitrospira sp. | reverse complement strand
GGCCCTCTTCAAGAAGGAGCAGGTTCGCTCGGAGCAGCCGCTCCGATTCCCACTGCAGG
Organism: Nitrospira sp.; assembly: GCA_024998705.1. Classification (GTDB taxonomy): domain Bacteria; phylum Nitrospirota; class Nitrospiria; order Nitrospirales; family Nitrospiraceae; genus Nitrospira_A. Next base: position 4,828 of record JACOEF010000310.1, on the reverse strand, counting down.
ACGTCTATAAATTCGATGCGCGGCGGATTTTGGCCGGGCGCATTACGGCCGGCCGTCTCAAGGTCGGCGATCAGCTGGTATTTTCGCCGTCCAACAAGACGGCCGTCGTGCAATCGATCGAGGGATTTAATGTCGATCCACCGCGGAGCGACGCCCAGGCCGGCCAGTCCGTCGGCATCACGCTCGACGAGCAGATTTTCGTGGAGCGTGGCGAAATCGCCTCGCACCGGGACTCGATTCCGCTGGTATCGACCGCCATTCGCGTGAATTTGTTTTGGATGGGGAGACGACCGCTGGAGAAGGGGCGGAAGTACGTCCTACGCCTCGCCACGCGCGAGGTGGCCTGCGAGGTGGCCGCGATTCATCGGATTATCGACACCGCCGATCTGGCACAGCTTCAGGAGAGTCAGTCGGTGTCCAAGAATCAGGTCGCCGAGCTGACCCTGCGTGTGAAATCGCCGCTCGCGTTTGACTTGTCGTCGTCATTCGAGGCCACAGGTCGATTCGTGCTGGTCGATGAGTACGATATCGCCGGGGGCGGAATCATCACCGAGTTGGTGCATGACGAGCAGGAAGGGCTGCGCGAAGAGGCGAGGCAGCGTGCATATGCATGGCTCACGGGTGATGTCCGGGCCGAGGATCGCGCCGCGCAATACGGGCATCGGGCCGCCATCGTGTTATTCACCGGCTCCGCCCAAACAGGCAAGACATTTCTCGCACGACGGGTGGAGGCGCTGCTGGTTGCCGACAGTCGGCATGCCTATTTGCTCGAAGGCGAAAATCTGCTGCAGGGATTGGACGCAGATCTCTCAGCGGCTGATCCGTCTTTTGCGGCCGAGCGAGTGCGGCGGTACGGAGAGGTCGCCAGGTTGTTGATCGATACGGGGCTGATTGTCGTCTCTACGAGCAAGACCTTCGGGATCAATTATCAGCGAATGGCCGAGATGATCCGAACGTTGGTGCAGCCGGCTCCGGTGATTTCCGTGCACATGAGCAGGGCGGGGGAGGAGCCACCGCCGAATACCGATTTGCACTTCGCGGGGCCGCAGGATTTCGACGCCGCGGCCCGCCAGATCTTGGAGGAGTTGAAGCGGCGGGGCGTGCTCATTCAGCCGTCCGGCACGAAGTCCACCATCCAGTATTCCATTTAGTCGATGGGTCGGAGGCTGTTTGACTCCATTGAAACCCCTGTGGTAGCGTCCTTCATCAACAATTCCGAGGGTTTTTCATGACCATGGCTGCCGGCAAGGATCTCAAGGCGATCCTCACAAAGCTTCAATATTCCGACGACGCGAAAGTCGTGCAGCAGATTACCGCGCAGATGAAGCAGGTGCAGGCTCGAATGGCCGGCATCAAGCAAAAGCTGGTCGTGATGAGCGGCAAAGGCGGTGTCGGCAAAAGCATGACGACCGTGAACCTGGCGTTGGCGTTTGCGCGACAGGGTGCGAAAGTCGGATTGCTGGATGTCGACTTGAACGGCCCCTGCGTTCCGCGGATGATGGGATTGCACGGACAGTCGTTACGCATGACTCCCGAGGGCGCACAGCCTCCTGTCGGTCCCCTGGGCATCAAGGTCGCCTCGATGGATTTTTTTCTCGATGATGCGTCGCCGGTGCGGTGGAAAGGCCCGGTGGATCTGAGCCCTGTCTGGCTCGGCCTCATGGAAATGAACGTGATCCGCGAGTTCCTGGCCGATGTGGTCTGGGGAGAGTTAGATTATCTCCTCGCCGATCTCCCGCCGGGTGCCGCCGCTGATAAACCGCCGGTCATCGCGGGATTCATTCCCGACCTGGCCGGTGCGATCGTCGTCACGACACCGTCTGAAGTCGCGTCCGACGTGGTCCAGAAGTCCGTCACCTATGCCCGAGATATGGGCATCCGGGTATTGGGCATCGTCGAGAACATGAGTGAGTATCGATGCCCTTCCTGCGGCGCCGAGAATGAGTTGTTCGAGGGGAATACGGAGGCGATGTGTGAGGTGCTGGACCTCCCTCTGCTCGGCCGTGTCCCGTTCGATCGTAAGTTTGCCAAGACCTTCGATAAGGGGCAGCCGCTTCTCGATCCTGAGTATCCGACGATTCGGAAGTATCAAGACATCGTCGGGCGGATTCAAACGTTACTGGATTACAAGAAAGTCCTGGCGGAAAAGCTGTAAGCACACCGACCCGGAAGGGGGATTCTATGAAGTTCGTTTGCCTGAACTGCGAGACCTACATGACGTTTCAGAAGGTCGAAAAACCCGGTGAGGGCTCTCTCGGTGTCTTCTTCGGCTGTCCTTCCTGCGACGCCAAGTTTTCCATGGTGACGAATCCAGGCGAGACCCAGATGGTGGCTTCGCTGGGTGTGAAGCTGGGAGGCCGCACGGACACGGCGGAACCATTCGAAATGACTCGTGGGACGCTTAAAGAGGAAGCGCAGGTCGGCGCAGGGCAGATGGCCGCCTATCTCAATGAAAAGATTCAGGGCGGGCAGCCGGTGGCGGCTGCTGCAAAGCCCAGCGCGCCGGATGCCGGTGGAGAGAAGACGTCCGGCGGGTGTCCCTTCTCCGCGATGGGCGCAGAAATGGGGCTGACCTCAGGCGGCAAGCCGCAGAACGGAAATGGCACGAGCGAATTCACCTGGACTGCAGATGCCAAGGAGAAGTTGGAGCGTCTGCCGTCGTTTGTGAAGCCGATGGTGCAGAGCAGCGTGGAAGCCTATGCGCGCAAGCATGGGTATAAGAGCATTACGCTGCAGGTCATGGATGATTCCAAGAACGATTCGCCGAATGGCATCGCTTGGACCAAAGATGCCGAGCAGCGGATGGATAACATTCCCGACTTCATTCGCCCAATGGCCCGTCGCGAAATCGAGCGCATTGCCAAGGAGCGCGGTTTAGTCGAGATCACGGCACAAGTGATGGATGAAGCCAAAGAGAAGTTCATGAAGTTCATGTAGCCGACGTATGCATGTGTGAGACGAGTGCGCGGCCCATCCGGCAATCCGGATGGGCCTTTCGATTCCTGCCGCCTTGTCCCTCTCGACCGATTCATTGTCTGAGGTGTCAGGCGTTCTGGCTCCCCCTCCTGGGAATGCTCTGCCTTCTTACTCTCCTGTGGAGCGTGTCCCTGTCGCTGGCTCAGCCTGCCGAACCGGAGCATCACCATGCGGTTGCCACAGGGGAACTGGGGGAGGGCTCGCGGCAGGGCATTGCTTACTCAGAGTTTAATCATCATTTGGCCGGCCTGTTTTTATTGCTCATCGGGCTAAGCGAAGTGCGCCAAGCACTGGGATGGCCGGCCTTGGTCTGGACTCGGTTTTTGCTGCCCGGGGCGCTGACTGTGGGGGGGATTTTCCTGTTGATCTGGAGCGATCATGACTCCTGGCCGATCGGGTCAATGACGTTTGTGCAGACGTTCTTCGGGAGCGATGCGGAGGTGCTGCAGCACAAGACCTATGGGATCCTGGCGTTGGCTGTAGGCATCGTGGAGTTCCTGCGTAGGCTTGGTTGGTTCGCCCATGCCGTCTGGATGGTGCCCCTCCCCCTGTTTGCGGTCATCGGAGGCCTGATGTTATTCAGCCATTCCCACGGCGATCATCCCGCCGCCCATAAAATAGCGCTCCATCATCTGGCCATGGGTGTGATGGCCATTACCGCAGGTTCCTCAAAGTTGGTCTCCGGTTGGCGAACAAGGTCGCTCGCCACCGAGCGTTCGTATTGGGAGTTGTTGTGGGCGAGCCTGGTGGTCATCATCGGCCTGCAACTCCTCATCTATTCTGAGTAGCGCGTTATTCGTAGTCCATGAGCCTCGCCTCGCGTTGACACCTCCTGGATGACTGTGTTAGCTGTACCTTTTTAATCAGCTATTTGAACGGGCTCTCAATTCGACCGGATCAACGGTCGCTTCGGGCCAAGAGGAGTCGCCATGGGTGGCCATAGCCATTGGGCAACAATCAAGCGGCACAAATCAGCAGTCGACGCGAAGCGGGGGAAGGTTTTTACCCGTATCATTCGTGAGTTGACGATTGCGGCCCGATCAGGCGGAGATCCCGACGGCAATCCACGGTTGCGATTGGCGATTGCGAAAGCGAAAGAAGCCAACATGCCCGGCGATACGATGAAGAAGGCCATCCAGCGCGGCACCGGCGAATTGCCCGGCGTGACCTATGAAGAATTTACGCTTGAAGGGTATGGTCCGGGCGGTACGGCCGTCCTGATGGAAATCACCTCCGATAATCGGAATCGAACCGTGGCGGAAATCCGAAGCTTGCTGACCAAAAACGGCGGGAATATGGCGGAAGCGGGTGCCGTCGCCTGGCAATTCCACAAAAAAGGCGTGTTGGTCGTGGAGAAGGGCAAGGTGGAGGAGGATGCGCTGTTGAGCCTCGCCTTGGAGGCCGGCGCCGAAGACGTGAAAGTGACCGACAGGGCGTTTGAAGTCCTCACCGACACCCACGATTTTGAGGCCGTCAAAAAAGCGGTCAGCGATGCGAAAATCGAATGCACGCTTGCCGAATTAAACTTCATCCCGCAGAATACGATTGCGTTGGAGGAGAAGGCCGCCGAGCAAATGTTGAAACTCATGGAAATTCTGGATGAGCACGACGACGTGCAGAAGGTCTATGCGAATTTCGACATCTCCGACGAAGTTATGGAGAAAGTCGCCGCAGCTACTGCCTAGTCCGGGAGGATCGCCACTGAGTATCGACGCGGCCGCAGTCTCTTCCTCAGTTACGTCGCACCACCACACCCCCCTGCTGACCACATGATCGCCTTATTGACGGGCCTGTTGGCCTTCAAGGCGCCTGCTCACGTCACGATCGATGTGCACGGTGTAGGCTACGAAGT
>JACOEF010000098.1 GCA_024998705.1 Nitrospira sp. | reverse complement strand
TCCTCTCCAGCTCCTGCATCCGCCCTCTCTGTCATATTCCGACAATGCATTAAACCGCAGACACGACTGCCGCTTGCTTCCCCACCACCCCCTGCGCGCACCTAATTCAGATAGGCATACGTGCCAGGACTAGGCAATCGGTAGGCGCTTATATTATTTTTGAAACTATAATATATTCGCACTCTTCTTAGCGGCGTAATTGGACATTGCAGCGGTTTCAGGCAGGGGAGAATCCGAATGATCACCATGACTCCAAGACATTCATGGGCCTGCCCGGCAGGAGTCGCCATCATGGTGATGCTGGCAACGCTCGCACCGGCGCAAGAATTGCCGACCTCTCAGGGACCGCAGCGACAGCCCGAACAGAATATCAGAGAAAAAGGCTTGGAAGCGCCGCTCACTGGCCCCCAGCCGGCGCTGAAAGGGCCGGAGTTCAGACCGGGGGGAATTTCGATAGAAGATCTCTTACTTCAAAAAGGCACGATCACTATGGACGAATGGATCCAGATCCGTGCCGAACAAGAATACCGATTGGACGAAAGGGAAAGACGTATCGATGCAATCGAAGACTGGAAAAACAGAACCGAATTGCTGCCGATCTTGAGGGATAAGGTAAACTTCGGTCTCAATGCGATGCAATGGCTCTACACCCATCAGGATGCCCATGTTCCGGAAGGCAAGAGTCAGGACAACTTCTCCATCCGGCGTTCAGAAATCCTCTTTTGGGGAAGAATCAATGATACCCTTCCACGCTGGCATGCGCTCTTCGAGTTTCAAAGCATCAGCTTCGGGAGAGAAACGCCTACGGGCGGGAGCGGCGCCGCAACCGGCCAACCGATTGCGGCCACCTTCTTTCGAGAATCCTACATAGATTTTCGTCCCTTCCAATCCCTCTCTCCTTATATCGGTTTCTTTCGTTTCGGCATTTTCAGAATGCCGTTCGGCATTTTTACTGAGACCTCCGGTGGTCTGCGGGACATCATCAGCTCGCCCTACCTCACGTCCGTCGGAAGCGGCAACGGCAACCGAACCGGCACAGCCGGCGCCATTGACTTCCTGCAAGAACGCGACTTTTTCGTCGATGTACGCGGGCGTGTGTTCAACCGTCTGGAGTATGTCGCTGGCATCATGAACAACAATAATTTCCATGCCAATGCGACCGGCGCGAACGCCCCCAAAAGTTTCTATACGAGAGTCCGGCTCTTCGGGTCGGACATCTCCTGGATCAGTTTCACAACGATTCAGGGCGAATCCAACAATGCCAACACCAACATCAACGGGCGCGGAAAAGGAAGATTCGACCGGTATGGCGTGGACTTCCGCTACACTTCAAGAATTATCCCTGGTCTAATGGTACAAGGCGAGTGGTGGCAGGGTCACGATGGAGCCAACCAAACCACCGTCGGTCGTCCCGCTAACGGGGCTTGTCTCGACCAGGCCATCTGCGGTGGCTCCGGCGCGCCTGGCGCGCAAAGACGAACCTGGTACGTCCTGGGGAAATACCTGATCTCCGACGGTATTTTCCAAAACTGGGAGCCGACGGTCATGTACGAACAATTCGACCCCAGCACCAGCCTGTCCAACGACCTGTATACGAGAACCATACTCGGCCTCACGTATTACTTTGAAAATTTCCCTCCGAAAGTTCAATCGAAAATTCAGTTCAACTATGAATTCCGGCATCATCAGGGGAATGGACCAGGAGTTCCTTATGATGCGACCTTCGACGCCTTCGCGCAGAATGCCTTCTTGATACAATTTCAAGCCAGGTTTATGTAGCGGAGAAGCGTTGAAGGAAAGGGCCTGTGCAGGCCGACCGTGCAATGAACTCCGACGAGAAGGACAGATGCATGAAGCTCTTATATGGATCGGTAATGCTCTTAGCCCTCTTATTGGTGAATGGCTGCGGACCAATGACGGCCTTCCCACCAGAAGTCACGGAAGGGGCAGATACAAACTTTGACTTTAACGCCTGGTGGGCCTTACCGAAAGCCACTGTGGGACGAAAGGTGCAGCTGGGCGGCCGGATCATTCAGGTGAATGAAAGGAATGAGGGGTTCGTGATTATTGCCGCACACCTGCCGGTGGTCGAGCATCCCGCCTATGGCCCAAGAGACATAGGGAAAAGAGCCGGCGAGTATGCCATTTTCTATGCGGGGGCGATCACTCCTAAATCACTCAGGCCTGGAAACCGCCTGATGGTAATCGGGACCACCGAACAATCTCAGGTCGTCAACGTAGATGAGGTGCAGCGAAATATTCCTTCCCTAACGGCCCAATGCCTTCACATTTGGAATACAGGCGGCAAAGAAATCGCTGAATTTCCCTATAACGCCGGTGCAGGATATGAACCCTTGGAGGAAAATACCTTCTGCCTGTCGGATCGGTGAGGGCCCTTGATTGGACGCAAGCACTTGTGGACAGCCACGTCGGAATTCTATGGATTAATGGGCATCGGACGTTGATCCGGCAAGAATCGCGACGGTCTGCTCGATCTGGGCGATTGGTAGTGGGAAAAACCCTGCTCTCATCACTGACTCTTGACCTTCTCGACTCGTAATAAACGAGAGAAATTCTTTCGCCGCAGGGCTCATAGCCACCGGTGAGGATGTGTCTACATAAAGATACAGCACTCGCCTCAGCGGGTAGGTTTGATCGGTAATGGTCGCGTCGGATGGAGCCACAAATGGTTTGTCCTTCGTTTCCGCCAACGGGACGATTCGTACCATGGTCGAATGCAAGCCCAATCCATTGAAAGCAATTCCCAAGGGCGATTGACTCAATGCCAAAATTACGGAGGCCGCACCAGGCTCTTCCTGCATAGATGGTCGAAATTCGCCACCCGACAACACATGCTCCTGAAAAAATGTTCTGGTCCCGGATCTCCGATCCCGTCCGAAGAGTTGAATCGGAGCGTCTTGCCATCCGTTAGGTAAACCTAGTTGCCCCCACCTTTCGACCTCAACCGGATATCCGCGGTTACGCGAAACTGAAAAGATCGCGTCGATCTGATCAAGCGTGAGATGCTCGATGGGATTGTCCCGATGCACATAGATCGCCACCGCATCAACTGCCACGGGAATCCCAACGGGATTGTGCCCGTGACCAGTTGAAAATTGGTTCATTTCGGAGGACATCAACTCGCGTGAACTACTGACCAAGAACGTCTGCCCCGTTCTTCCTCTCTTAAGATTATCCGCGGCTGGAATTCGAAGGAAATCTGCGAGAGCCTTCGCCGAGCCGCCGCCTTTCACATCGATCGCCACGAGAGGCTGGCGTCGACGGAACTCTGTCGCGAGCCGTGTCAGTAGGGGATACATGGTATCGGACCCTTGGATTTTCAAAACCCCAACAACCTGTTCACCAGGACTGTAGCGGGCAAGTCGGGTATCCGGCGCTACGGCGGAAAGAGGGCCTGCCTGTTCTCCGAATGCGGGATACCCAATAGACACGAACAACAAGAGCAGAAGAGCCGCGATACCGAACGGTCGCGAAACAGCACTGTGCCTCTCAGACACACCCGCATCAGAATATCGGGGCATATGAATCATCTCCAACGAGCGTTGTATAGGAATTAGGAATCTCAGGATAGGAGAATGCTGTTGTCCCTGAGTGACATCAATGTTACGAAATTGTTAACTTTCCCCCCAGGGGTATCCGGCAACTTGCATAGATAGGGGGTTCGAACCGGAGAAGGGAAGGAGACGCCTGCCCGACTCCCTTTCTATGACGATGTTCAGGTCATAGGAGGAGTCGAATGGTCTCTGATGGTTACGGCGGAAATTCCTGGCAATAACTGCTTAGAACTCGTCCACCGATACCGGCTGCAACAGATCCCGAACCGAGAGCACCCCGACGATTGCGCCGCTCTTCAAGACACCCAGATGGCGCGTGTGGTGATGTTGCATGAGATCGGCCGCTTCCGTAATCGACCGCCGCTCATCCAAGCTGATGACGGGACTGCT
>JACOEF010000688.1 GCA_024998705.1 Nitrospira sp. | reverse complement strand
CTCGGCGCGTCGGTCGCAAGGATGTCGTTGTCTACGCATTTTCAAGCGGCAAGGTAAAGTAGAATTGGGTGCCGACACCCAGCCGACTGTCCACCCACATCTGTCCTCCGTGCAGGGCCACCAAACTTTTGGTGATGAACAGTCCGAGTTGGGCTCCTTGTGAGGCGGGCATGGCGGATTCGACCTTTGAAAATTCATTAAAGACATGATCCAACTCGTTGGCCGCAATGCCGCAACCGGTGTCGGCGACCGTAATCTGTGCAAAACCGGCATCGTGGATCCCGCAGCTCACCGAGACACGTCCGGATGTCGGCGTGAATTTGATGGCGTTGCCGACAAGGTTCCAAAGAATTTGCTCCAGTTTGTCACGGTCGGCTCGTACGGCCACTGGCTGTGCGCAAGGCAATACCTCCAGGACGATGGCCTTTTCGGCAGCGAGTGTCTGGAAGCTCTCCACCACATCTCTGACAAAGGCATCGATCTGCAAGGATTCGGGTTTGATCTCGATCCGCCCGACATCCAGACGGGACCAATCCAGCAGTTGGTTGATGATCCGAGTGAGTCGATCGACATTATGTTTGACGCGCTGCAGATAGTGCTCTTGCCGTTCCGAGAGCGGCCCGGTCAGTCCATCCAGCATGTTCTCGACAAACCCCTTAATGGAGGTCATCGGGGTGCGCAATTCATGCGAGGCAACCGACACGAATTTCGAGCGCCGTTGGTCGTGTGCCTGAAGACGCTCATTCACCGTCTGTAATTCATGGGTTCGTTCCTCCACGCGCCGCTCCAGGTGTTCCATTAAGGTGGCCAGTTCGGTGTAGGCGCGGGCATTGTCCACGGCGACCGCCACGTGGCTAGCAATGGTGACCAGCAGGTCGAGATCTTCCTGACTGCAGGGCAGCGTGCCGCGATTGGCGCCCAGGTAGCCGAGAATTCGCTGCTGACTGCGGAGAGGCGCGGCGACGAAGGATGTCAGTCCTACCTCGCGCAGCCAGGGAAGGATTGCGGGGGAGATACGGTCGGCGACGGGCTCGATGTTCGGGACGAGTACGGGTTTGCCGTGGATCAGCAGTTCCGCCGCAAAACCGCCGTCCTCGCGCACGGGAATGACGAGTTGTCGAGCGGCTTCCTCCACTTCAGGAGGCATGCCGAGCATGCGGCCGACCGTGGCCACGCCACGGTCACTATCCCATAAGAACAGGACCATCCGTGAAAACCCCAGGTTTTCACTGAGGAGTTGCAGCACGGTCGAAAGAAGCCGGTCAAGGTCGAGAGTGGACGTGATCGCGGCGCTGGATTGACTTAACGTCGTGAGCTGCGTCACATGCCGTCGGATGGTTTCGAGATTGGCGGAGATGGCCTGGTTCCGTTCCTGAAGGGATTTGGTCATGAGATTGAAGAGTGCGGTCAATTGGCCGACTTCATCCTGTGTCGTCGGCATGACAAAGGTGGAGAGGTCGCCTTCGCCGACTTTGCGCGCGCCCGCCGCCAGGTTGCGCAAGGGGGTAATGATCCGGCGGGCGAGCAGATTTGTGCAGAGAATACCGGTCGTGATGATGCCAAGAGTGAGCAGAAGAAAATTCCACAGCACGTTCGTCAGTTCCCGTTGCATCGGCACTTCGGTCAGGCCGATCTGGACGACTCCGAAAGCTTGTGAGGCCGGGCGCGTGGTTCCTGCTGTTGGGGTTTCCTCTGCTTGGAGCGCCAGCGCTTCAGAGCGGAATTCCGAACGCTTCATTACCGGGATGGCGAAATCGTAGAAGGTTTCTTCTTGAACCCCGGATGTCGAGACGGGGAGAGTTGCACTCTTCTCTTGGAACGGGATTGCCCCGGTGTTGCTGAGCCTGAGGCGCGTAACGGTGGGTTCCGTGTCCGGTGCCTTGCGGACCGAGTCCGCAAGGTCTGGGTTCGGGTAGAACGGCTGTGCCGTGGAACGTCCGGTGCCAAACGGGCTCTCGAGGGTGCCTTTGCTTTTCGCGGCGAGGATTTGGCCGTCCGCGCCGGTAATGATGGCATAGACCACTTCGTCGACGCCCAGGACTCCGTCGATGAACTGTTCAAGAATCACCCGATCTTCAATGATGACGCCGTAGCGCACG
>JACOEF010000687.1 GCA_024998705.1 Nitrospira sp. | reverse complement strand
GCGTGCTCTTTGCTACGGATTTTTCGGCCTGCGCGGACCGGGCCATGGGGTATGCCTTGACCATGGCGTCGGCATGGAAGGCCGAGCTCTGTGTGATGTCGGTCCTGGAACTCTATCCGGGGATGGATCCGGACTATACCGTCAACAAGATGTATCTGGATCACCTGCGCGCCGAGGCCAGTCGTCAGTTGGCGGCTGTAGAGGCGAGAGCCAAGGCAGCCGGACAACCGGTCACGCTGCGCATCGAAACCGGCATTCCGAGTCAGGCGGTCCAGATGGTTGCTCAAAACATCGGCGCGGATTTGCTGGTGGTCGGTACACATGGGCGCACCGGATTAGACCACGTCCTGATCGGTAGCACGGCGGAGCGGGTCGTGCGTATGGCGCCCTGTCCGGTCCTGGCGGTGAAGGCCGCGAAGGGCGGCACGACGCCCGCCGCGATCACGAACATCAAGCGGATCGTGGTGCCCATCGATTTCTCAGCCTGTTCGATGGATGCGTTGGAATATGCCGCGCAGTTTGCCAAACCGTTCGGGGCGTCGATTACGATCTTACATGCGCTGGAACCGGTCGCTTATGGATTGGATTTCAGTTTGAGCCATGTGAAGGAGTGGAAGGATCAGCGGGCGTATCCGGAGAACCGCCTCACGGTGTTGGCTGCCTGTTTGCAATCACAGCGTATTCAAGCCGATCATGTCCTCAAGGCGGGTCTGCCTGCCGATTCGATTGCGTCGTACGTCGCCCAGCAGGGGTACGATCTGATGATCATGGGGACACATGGACGGCGTGGTCTCTCCCATGTTCTCGTCGGCAGTCTGGCCGGCGCGATGCTGCGTCATGCGCTCTGTCCGGTTCTCACCGTACGCCAGTTTAATTTCGGCGCGGATTATCGCCGTGTCGTGCCTCTCGGTGACACGTAGCCGATCGGGATGTCGTAATGGAGTCCACCCTATGAAGCCTAAAGCGAAGAAGCCCTCTGCTCCGCGATCCAAGGCGCGGAGTGTCAGACCGTCCGTGACGAATCCGATCGAGTTGCCGGAAGGAATGTGGGAACGAATCGCACAGAAAGCGTTCGATTTGTGGCGGGAGCGCGGGTCTCGCGAAGGATACGCGCTTCAGGATTGGTTGGATGCCGAAGCGGCCGTCATGGAGGAAATTCATGAAGCTCGCGAATGAACGGGTCGCCGGTCGGTCGGTGCCGGTCATCCAAGAGTTGGAGATCGTCCTCATGCGGCTTGATCGCCTGTCGATGACGCCGGGTTTTGCTCAACAACGCCGGGTTGCCTTCGGACGCGCCTTGCAGGTGTATGTCGAACTGGGGAGCCAAGCTCTGTTGGCGCCGTTGCCGGAAGAAGTCGAGTTGGCCGATCTGTTGCTCTATGCAGATTTTTACCCGGAAGACGGTCAACTGACGTTGATCGAACAACTGCGCGATGTCATCACCGAACATATTCCCGAGGAAGAGCGTGTCTGGCTGGATCCGCTCAAACATTCCTACATGGACCTTGTCGAATGGCTGCCGCAGGAGATCGGGACGCAGCGCCACAGGGTCCGGTCGATCGGAAACGGGCGCGTGTACGAGGTTCCGGCAAACAGCTTGGGTCAGGACGCAGAAATCGGTCAGGTGTTGTTTACCAGACTGGTTCGCGAACCGGGTGATCCTGAAAGTCCATTGGCGGTGCCGACGGGGCCGGTCTTGATGTTGTCGGCGGAGGATGCCAAGGCATTGTACGAGACAACCGGTGAAGAACGTCGGGAGATGGAGGTTGTCGGTGGTTCGTTCGAGCTGGGGGACTGGCCGG
>JACOEF010000686.1 GCA_024998705.1 Nitrospira sp. | reverse complement strand
TTGGAACTGTGACATGATGGTTCAGTGGTCCAACATCGCCGCCCTACCGGGCCGGCTCATCCAAAAACTCAAACGTATCGCGCCAGCCTTTCCCGCGGAGCGGGAAATCTTTGCGCAAGGGGTAGCCTTCTTCATATTCGTCGGGCATCAAAATGCGGCGAAGGTCGGGATGGTTCCGAAACCGGATTCCCATCATGTCGTACACTTCGCGTTCCATGAAGTCGGCCCCCTTCCAGATGTCAGTCAGGGAATCCACGATGCAATCCGACTCGGGAACCCGAGTTTTCAGTCTGATCCGCTGCCGGGTTCGAATCGAGTAGACCTCATAGACCACTTCGAAACGTTCCTCGTCATCCGGCCAATCGACCGAACTCACATGGACGATGTAGTCGAACCTCATGGCCGGATCGTCCCGCAAGAACTTGCCGATGTCATGCAAGGCCTCACGTTTGACGGTGACGGCAACATCTCCGCGCCATTCCACCACCTTGGTGCAGGCACCCGGAAAGGTGTCTTCGATGCGTTTGGCCAGTTGACTCATGTGGTTCGTTTCCGTCCGTCAGACCTTCAGCGCGTCTTTCACTTCTTTCGGCTGCGTGAGGAACACACGCTTTTGCATGATGCGCTCTTGCAGTTTCAGAATGCCATCGAATAAGGCCTCCGGAGTCGGGGGGCAGCCCGGCACATAAATATCGACGGGCACAAATCGATCCACTCCCTGCACGACGCTGTAACTGTCGTAAATGTTGCCTGACGTCGCGCAGGACCCCATGGCGATCACGTACTTCGGTTCCGGCATCTGGTCATAAATCTTGCGAATAACCGGCGCCATGCGTCGGCAAACGGTTCCGGCCACGATCATGAGGTCGGATTGGCGGGGGGAGGCTCGAAACACTCCGGCACCATATCGATCCATGTCGTAACGGGACGAGACGGCGGCGATCATTTCAATAGCGCAGCAGGCCAATCCGAAGGTCATTGGCCACAAGGACCCCTTTCGAGCCCAATTCACGGCCTTTTCAACCGTCAAGGTGATGACATCGGGAGTTCCGTCTTTGTCGTGACCTCCCAGTTGAATTAATCCCATTCCAAAGCTCCTTTTCGCCAGGCATAGACATAGGCGACGAGGAAAAGTCCGATGAAGATCAGCATCTCTATAAGCCCAATCAGGCCGATCTTGTTGAATACAATAGCCCAGGGATACAGAAAGATGACTTCGACGTCGAAAATCACAAACAACATCGCAAAGATGTAATACCGAACGGGAAACGGCATCCGGGCATCGGAAAACGGTTCAGATCCGCACTCATAAGTGGAGAGTTTTTCCGGCTCCGGGTACTTCGGCTGGACGAAGTAGCTGATGAGCAATGTGCCTGCGCCAAACGCCAGTGCGACGAACACAAACACCAGGATCGGAAAATATCGGCTTAGGTACTCTAAGAGGAGCTCGGAACCGGCCATTGGCTCGAACCTCAACAGGTTTGAGGGCTTATAGGGCTAATTAGGAGGTCGGAATCTTAGCCCCTGC
>JACOEF010000474.1 GCA_024998705.1 Nitrospira sp. | reverse complement strand
GGTCGCCGGCGACATCGATCGACTTTTCGCAAAAGGAATTTCAGGCGGAGCACAGGTGTTCGCTTCGGCCTATGAAGGGTACGGGCAAGGTGCCGGTGCTGGAGGCGTCGAGATTCATTATCGGATCAGTTGTCTGGCTACGGACACCGCAACGGGAACCAATACCCACACGACGGCGGTCTATGCCTGCGTCGCTGCAGGCGATGGATGTAAGCGCAAACTGTAACTGGACGATTCGCAGGACGGTCCGCACCGAAGAAACCATCACCGGAAGAGGCACACGTCATGAACCAATTCCTTTCCTGCAAGCGAGCGGTTCTCGGAAGTCTGGCGCCCGCCTGTTGCATCATTTTACTGAACGGCGAATTGGTGCAGGGCGCAACCGCTCCGACAATGGATAAATATACGTCCTATCCGGTCTTCATAAATAATACCGTTCCGCCCGACATCCTCTTTGTACTCGATATTTCCGAGGCCATGCTGCCCGCCGCCTACGGCTATTATCCTGCCTCACACACTGACAACAGCAAGACAATGTTTATTTCTGCCAATGTGTCGGCTAGTTCGACCGGTTCCGGCGGAAATCCAGATACTGTCCTCTGCAACACGAACACCAGCGGTTCTCCAGTGGCGGGCTGTCCGACTCCGGGTGGCAGCACGGATTCATTCAATTCCAGCAAAGAATATTACGGCATGTTCAATTCTCAACGTTGTTATACCTATTCAAATCCCAGCTTCGTTCCCGCTCGCACGACGGATAAATCGTCGACCTCGCCTTGTCCGAATACGACTGAATGGGACGGGAATTTTCTTAATTGGCTCACCATGCGAAAGATCGACCTCGCCAAAAAGGCGTTAGTTGGAGGCAGCGGGTCTTCGGCGCAATGCAACACCTCTGCTCCTTTCAATTGCAATAAGATCTATGCGCAACCCACTACGGGAGGCGGAGGGAGTACAAGTAATTGCACCGGCAGAAACGAGACGTGTTATGCATACGTCAAGATGACCGCTCCACCGGCATTCCCGAGCGGCATTACCTCCGGGTACTATTACCCTCTCAGTCTGCCGACAGATGGGAGTTCCAATACCTATTTTGGCGTGACGGGCGGCAGTCTCTATGCCGCAGGGTCGTCCGATGCGAACATCATTTTCGCCTCGAGTTCGGCGGTGGGCACCCTTCAGGTAGATCTCACTGCAGAATCGACGACAGTTCAAGCTGATCAATCGACGGGGTTGTTCCAGAACCTACGCTATGACCAGATGCGCGTCGCCGTCATGTTTACCAATACGAATGGTGTGGCGGGCAGTATGCAAATGTATTTTGACCAGAAACTCACCTCGTCCGTCGTAACCAATATCCGCAATTCATCAGTCGGTCCAAACGCCCCGCTGGCTGAGACGTTGTACGAGAGCCTCTGCTACTACAAGCAAAACAGCTCGGCCTGTTACTCCAATAGCCCCGCGGATTATACCGCCACCCTGGGCACGCAGAACGACCCCTATTACTTTTGCAACAAAGACAGCAATGGCAACTGTGCGACCCCAGTGAGCGGTCAGATGGTTTCCTGTTGCAAGGGGTACGTCTTGATGATTTCTTCCGGTGTGCCCACAGCCGACGGCGGGGCACCGGATAATCAGCCCTTCGGGAATCTGATGAGTACCGCCGTGTCGAATTACGGGTTATCGACCACGCAACTCGATGACGTCGGCTATTACGGGAAGATGAACGACCTCCGCAGCGATCTCGTGAACCGGCAAAACATCACCTTTTACAGCGTGAATGCGATGGGTGGGGCTGCCGGAGGGTCGATGCTGGCCTCAGGTTCCAAGTGGGGCGGTTTTGACGATAGTGACGGAAACACGATTCCGAACGACGCTGGACAGACGTGTACCTTCCCAACTGGATCGGTGCTCGGATCGGGCTCGAGCACGAGTAGCTCAGAATGGGACCTCAATAGAAATTGCGAGCCAGACACCTATTTTAATGCCAGTGAAGGTGCTGGGTTAGGCCGTGCCATTATGGACGCGATACAGGACATCCTGAAAAAATCCGCATCCGGAACGGCGGCCTCTGTGCTGGCGTCGTCCTCTACCGGAGAAGGCGCCGTCTACCAAGCGTATTTCTATCCCGAAGACCCACACGGCATTTCAGGATCCAAGATTCGCTGGACAGGCTATACGACGAGCTTTTTTATCGATTCCTATGGAAATCTCAGAGAGGACACCGATGGAGATGGGCGATTAATCTACGGGAGCGACGACATCGTGCGCCTCAAATATGATCCTTCCAGCGGCGACGTCATGGTGAATCGATATAAAGATGTTTCGCCATCGGATGGAAAAGCCGATTCGACGACCCCGTATTACTCAAAGTCTCTGACCAACACTACCATGGCACCGTTGTGGGAGGCAGGGCGATCACTGGGAGCGCTTGATGTCAACGCGACCTGTTCAACGGCCACTGCAGGGGTTTCCTGTCGGCGAATCTGGACATGGGTCGATACGAACGCCAATGGAGCCATCGATTCCGGTGAGGATTTGGTGGAATTTGCACAATCCAACAACAGCCGATTGACGCCCTACCTGAACGCCGGAGCCTCCTCACTAACAAGTACCGGGGTGATTAATTTCATTCGGGGCTGTAATGGATATGCGAGTGGTTCTCCTTGTCCAGAGCAAACCAGTCTCCGGGACCGACGGTTGACGTTGTTAGACGGATCCACGGTCCTCTGGCCCTATGGAGATCCTATTAATTCCACGCCTACCGTGGTTGGGGGCCCTAAAGAGCGTTACGACGTGATTTATGGGGATTCGAGTTATACCGCGTTTTTTCAGCGGTATCAAAGTCGGCGCCAAGTCCTCTATGTGGGCGCGAATGATGGCATGCTTCACGCCTTTAATGCCGGTTTTTATCACAAGGGGGATGACCCGAGCACGACCAATAAAGAGGAGCATGGGTGGTTCACCACCGACAGTACCTATGCGCCTACCTCGGCGAGCCCGCGGACCAATCCTGGGTTTAGAGCGGAGTTATGGGCGTATATTCCGTATGAATTGTTGCCACAGCTACAGTGGTTGGCTCGAACAGACTACACGCATGTCTACTATGTCGATCTGAAGCCCAAGGTGACCGATGTGCGCATCTTCACTGACGATGGCCCCACCGGCCGCCATCCAGGTGGCTGGGGAACGGTTCTTATCGGCGGCTTTCGCTTCGGGGGTAGTTGCGGGAACTGTACGAGCGCCGCACCGCCCATGACCTATACCACCACGTTTGAGACCGGGCGTGGTGTGGAGACTCGCACGTTTTATAGTGCGTATTTTGTGCTCGATGTTACAGATCCCGAGCGGGAACCCGAATTGATCGGGGTCTTCACGAATCAAAGCGGTGCAGGGCTCACCACATCCTATCCGACCGTTCTGCGCGTCAATCCCTCGAGTGCTCCCGACAAGGCCGACAATACCAACGCCAAGTGGTTCGCGGTGTTTGGATCAGGCCCCACCGGATACAATGGGAATACGACCTCCTCACAGTCGAGCCAACTATACGCACTTGAATTAAAAGGAGATAAGAGCGGCACGCTGAAGGGGCCCTACTCCACTGGAGACTCCAACGCATTCATGGGAGATCTCATCTCCTATGATCGCAATTTGGATTACCGAGCCGATGCCATCTATGGGGGAAATGACATCTGCAATTCATCCAGCTGTGGCGGAACAGCGACGCCCGCCTGGAAGGGGAAAATGTATCGGCTCACCACGGGACAGGGGATGCAGACTGATCCTGCGAATTGGGGAGCCCCGACCCTCGTTGTTCAGGAATTCTCTTGCGTCCTGCCCTGTACAGGCACCAATAAAGTCGGGCCGATCACAGCAGCACCCACGATTACCTCTGATGACAGCAATAATGTGTGGGTCTTTTTCGGGACTGGACGGTATTGGGATCCGGTGAACGACAAAAGTAACACCGACGTTCAATATTTCATCGGAGTGAAAGACTTTGCGTTGAACGGGCTCTGTGATCCTTCCGTCACCGATTGTCAGCAAAAAGACCTTTTGGATATGTCCAGTACAGTGATTTGTACGGTCTGCGCTACAGGCACAACTCAGGTGACAGGTGTGACTGGAGTAACCACCTTCGGCGGCCTTGTCACCGCCGTTTCTAGCAAAAGAGGATGGTACACGACGCTACCAACATCCGGAGAGCGGAGCTTGAGTATTCCAACATTACTGGGAGGAACGCTGCTCTTTACCACCTTCGTTCCTACAACGGATATTTGCGCCGTGACTGGATCTGGATACCTCTACGCCTTGTTCTATCTAACCGGGTCGGCTTATCAGGAACCTCTGATCGGAACTTACACGTCGGGGAGCAACACCAATGTCACTCGATCGCTCAGTCTTGGGACCGGATTGCCTTCGTCAGTCGCCGTCCAACTTACGCGGCAAGGAAATAGCGCCGTGGGTTCAACTGGCGGCCCAACGCCCTGCTCAGGCGGATTGAATGCCGTGGTCCAATCCAGCACGGCTGCGCTGAATCAGGTCTGTGGTAAACCGGCTCTCTCGAGTTGGAGCCGTTATGTGTCGTGGATGAATAACCGAGACTTCTGATATGAAATGATATGTTAAGCAGCGGCCATCGAATGCGTGCATGGCCTGTTCAGTGATAATGAGTTCCGTGGCGGGAGAACTGTCGCCAGTTTCTCCGCAGGCATCAGGCCCTGAGGAGTCATGGAAAGGCGGTCGTGATTGTATCGATGTTCCCAGGCATGCAACAGGTGGACGGCTGACGCGAAGCTGTCGAACATGGAGCGCCTCCTAGATTCTTCTTCATCGATGCGATGACTCTGTACCACTTTGCCGCTCTATTCAGGTCGCCGCAGGGCAATGTAGCGTAGGCGTAGACGGCTTCTTGCACCGCCAGGACAAAAGTAGATGGGAATTCTGTGCCGTTATCAACGTGAACCTTGCGAATGGGAAACGAGAGCACCTGCCGGACAGTGATCGGAAACTCGAGACTGGTGCCGTGACACTTGCGGGTATACAGACGTAACACGCAATACCGCGTGCGGTCATCAAGCGCCGTATACTGAAAATATTTCTCGCCGACAATCTTCACGGCCTTTACATCAACGTGCACACACTCGCCTGGTTGTTCCTCACTGAAGAGGATGGGTTGTCGCGGCCCTCGCGGGCCCGGCTGATCCGGCGGATCGTCGCGGCCGCGACGTGGATGCGATGCACCCATCCAGCCAGAACCGGGTCCACATAGCTGCAAAGCACGGATCTCAGCGAGCCTGCTCGATCAGCCGTACCGCCTCCTCGGAGATACGTCGGCACCGCGTGTACGTATAACGCGGGACTACCCCCGCCACCCACTAACCATCCAACGGCGTTGCCAGGTCCGGACGGTCTTGCGATCCAATCCGAACCGCCGAACGGCGCCAATGAACCCATATTCGTCGGCATCGCGAAAATCGCTAGCCGGCTCTTGATGAGGGTGATGAGAGGTGGCTCCATGATTCCGTGTCGTTCGTTTCATTGCCTCGCTCCTTTGATTCCCCGCCACTTGGTGGCTTCCGTAAAGCCAGGCCACCACTTACCACACTGTCCGAATTTCCGGGCTCCCTCCTCTATGCTCCCAAATAAGCAACGACCCCTTCAGTGGCGATACTCGCTACCTTCACTCCGCATTGTCTTCGACGTACCTACGCCTCGCTCCTGCTTCAGCAAGGAGAATCGATCGTATACGTGCAGCGGCAACTCGGACCTGCCAGCATTCAGTTGACTGTGGATACCTATTGGAAATGGATTTCGATGGAGAATAAAGCGGCGGTCGATCGGCCGGATTACGTCACGAGTGGGAGCAAATTGGGTGTCGGCAATAAAAATGGCCCCTGTCCATTTCGAACAAGAGCCATTCATTCAATCACTTAGAATGGAGCCGGCGAGTGGAATCGAACCACCGACCTGCGGTTTACGAAACCGCTGCTCTGCCAACTGAGCTACGCCGGCTTTCCGAAGGCAACATCAAACAGACGAATCGGAAGCGCGATCTTACTCAGGACATGAAACACCTGTCAATGCAGAGATGCAATCTATGAAGAAATCTCCACCTTGAAAAATGCCCCTGCCCCGTCCCACGTATCCCCCGGGGACATCCACACTCACAGACATTCTCCGCAAGGAACGCCTCTCAGTGATTCTTTGTGACAGGGATCGTTCGCAGCGGCGATCGCTCACCGGCTGCGGGAAAACACAGTGTCTGTTGTGGATTGCCCGCCTGCGCCTGTGCCACCGCCCCCACTTGTCCATGCACATAGGCACACAACTCTCCGGTCAAGACATTTCCGTTCTTGTCGAGATCGGCGGCCCCGCGTAATCCTTTCAACAGGAAATACGTGAACAACCCGTGTTGCCCCGGTTGGTACGCTTGCGCTTCCTGGATGCCGGAGTTGCCGACCATCAACATCACCCGATCTGGCTCCCCTCCCGAATCCGGTTGGACCCATCGCGGCGGGACCATCCGGCCTGGGTCAGATCCGGACGAGGATTCGAGTGAAAGGTCCAACATTAAGACGGCTTGTTTCACCGAGGCCTTGGTCAGGGCACGCTGAAGCCTGGTAAGCGAGAATGTCCGGGACGCACCGCCTAACGTCCCATCATAGGGCATCAACAAGACGACACCGGTCTCCTGATCTACCACAGCGCGGCCGGTCACATAGATATAGGTCGTGGTCTGCTGTGACCCGCTCTGCTTCGGCAACCACTGCTCAAACAGATCTACCAAGTCATCCTTCAGCCCATTGGCGTCTGACACGACCTTGACCCGTTGCGGCGGAATGCCCAGAACCGTTTTGAAATACGCGCCCATCACCTCGGCGTCGTGCGCGGCAAATTTCATCCCCGGCATGGCAGGATCCCGAAATGCGCCGATACCGATGGCAATGCCGACCGCATGCGGCTGCGCCGATTTGCCGTTTCTGCTGGGCAGCTGGTCCACATCCACCGAGAGCACCTCGATGGCCTCACCGGCATCGGGACGAATCGCAACAAAAAACTTCTTGGCGGAGGGGAGTGTCACGTTGGATGAGGCTCGCAACGCACAAATGAGTTCTGCCTGCTCAACATCCGATACCGTCCCCACCTTGCCGTTGACGGCCACACGCTGAACGTCTCCCGGCTGCAACGTGCCGAGGGTAACCGGCGACTCGAGATTCCCCACGATGGCGGCGTGACCGCTCAATTCTATCTCAACGTTTTCGGCAGGGGCAGTACCCTCGTTCTTGACTTCGAACTCGACGCTGAACGATTCACGCTGCTCCAGGACATGGTTCTGATTATCGTCGCGGATAATGGTACGGAACGACAGGTGAGTCGGCCCCAATTGCACGGTCGGCCCCGGCTCAGTAGGCAGCTGGCTTGTGCTGCCCACCGGCTGGGTTGGGACAACAGACGTCGACGAATCGGCCGACAACGGAACGTGGGTGGGTGACGCTGTTTGGCCGGCAGCAGACTGGATGGGCCTCGCGCCGCCGAGCTTACGGAACTGCGCCTGCTCCCGAATCTTGATGGCCGTTCCCAGCTGCTCCGCCACACCCTCAGCAAGCTTGGCAGCGGCCTCCTGTGCCACGTTGTCGAGGCCGCTGATATCGCAACTGTCGGCCCGCACCTCGACTTCTCCAGTCGCCGCACTTTGCAACTTCTTGCTGTAGAGCACCGCGCCCTGGTTGTCGGTATAGGAAAAATCGAGTCCAAGCGTCACCGTCGCGGGATAGGATTTGTTGGCCTTGCGGGGAACGAACAGATCTACCTGACGGAATCCCAACGCGGCGTCCACAACCCCATCCACGGCATCGGGTGATAGGCCTGACTCAACGCGTACGTGTTCGAAGACATGTCCCGCGCGCGTTTTTAATTGCGATTCAAGCGCGTCACGGATGGGCATGGTGCGGGCCTGACCACAGGCGTCGCGGTAGTCCACGGACGCCGCAGCGATGCTCTGATCCATCCGGAGTTGAACGGTCAAGGGAAGATTATAGTTGGTAGGACGGTGTTGCCACTGACCAAAGAATTGGCATCCGCTCGAGCCCAGCGCGACCGCCAGCAACACCGCGAGAGGAACCTTCGATGAGCGCCGCACACCTAACCCCGTCCATCGGCACATAGATTGCTGCACAATAGTCCCGTTATACCCAATCTCCTCCCGGCATGACAACCGAGGTGCTCCCGCGTTGACAGGTCTCCTGTCCTCGGTTATGGTCCCACGCGTGAACGTCGTGAGGCTTTCAACCGACCCATCCACGCCCGCCTGGTCATGGAGCGCCGTCGCAGACCTGATTCGGCTGCGCAATCAATCCGGCACCTGGCTCTTGCTGTTACCCAGCCTCTGGTCCCTTGTTCTCTCCAACCAAGGTCGTCCACCGATCTGGCTATTGGGGGTCTTTATCCTCGGGGCATGGGTCATGCGGAGTTTGGGAGTAGTCTTAAACGATCTGGCCGACCGTCACTTCGACAAACACGTCACTCGCACCAGTCATCGCCCACTCGCCTCCGGCAGACTAGTGCCCCGGCAAGCGCGGCTCGTGGCCTTGGGCCTGGGGTTCCTTGCAGCCGCGCTGGTCGCACCCCTGAATACCTTGACGATCTTACTGAGCCCGGTTGCGCTCTTCCTGGCGGCGATTTACCCATTTAGCAAGCGATGGATTCAACTTCCGCAAGGGGTGCTTGGAATCGCGTTCGGTTGGGGAGGAATTATGGCGTGGGCCGCCTCACGCGGGACGGTCGAGCCTCCGGCCTGGTGGCTCTTTCTTGCCACGATTTGCTGGGCGATTGCCTACGATACGATCTATGCGCTGCAGGACCGGGAAGATGATCGCCGCATCGGAGTGAAGTCATCGGCGATCCTTTTTGGGGAGGCCGTCCCGGTCGCCGTCGGGCTGTTTCTTTTGGGGATGGTGCTCTGCCTGGTCGCGGCCGGTCAATTGTCCGGCCTGCGGATGGGATATTATGCGATCTTGACCCTACTGACGGGCGTCTTTATCTGGCAGGTACGCCGCCTACGGGCCCCCCTGACACCACAAGAGGCCTTCATCATGTTCCAACAACATGTCTACGCCGGCGTTGCCATTTTAGTCGGCATCTGGATCGGCCTCGACGCCCCTACGCCCTAATCGATCAATCGCCCACCTTTCCAAGTGGCTTATCCGGCTTCGCAG
>JACOEF010000430.1 GCA_024998705.1 Nitrospira sp. | reverse complement strand
CTGCGATGAGCACAAGACCGGCGAGGCATATGCCTACAATCAGGGACATGATCTTTCGGGGGGAATAAAACCAACAATAGCTCCCAATCGCGAGCAAACCGAGAAATGCACCGCGTGATGACGTAGATACGACGGACATCACGATGAGACCCAGCAAGATAATATAGAGCAGCTTTGCCCGTTGCGTTGTCGCCGCCTGATACATAAAAAATGCGACCGGCACAGCCACATTCATTTCCATTCCAAAGTCATTTTCGTCCCCTAACCAACCTCCGACCCCTTGTCCATGGTGCAGAATTCCATTTACTCCAAGAAATGCGTGCACCCCAAGCCACATGAGTATGACCTTTTGCATCCGACTGGTGGTGTTCACGAAGGTGACGATTCCCAAATAGAAAAAGAAATACAGGGTCATCTCCTTCAGGGTCATTAGGGCCCAGAAGTTGTTTCTGGCGAATGGAACCCATAGAGCCATGTATACAAGCAAGGCCATCCACAGCTTGGTTTGCATGTTCGCGAACGATGCCTTACCGGAAACTAACACCGCAAGAAAGAGCGATACATCCAGGAGCGTGGGTATTGGGAGGGCTTTGAGCAGTGGCACGACATCTTGTGGCCGTCCGAACTCAAACAGCATTGCTAACATGACAAGGTAGAACCCGACATTGGACTCCTTCTGTACTGACTTGGGTCGCACCGCAGTTCCGAACCGGCCTTCTCCAGGCATTTGTTGGGTGATTTGCATCGTTGAATCAATGTCCCAGCGCACCAATCGAAATTACTTCTGTCGCTTAGGCCGATTTCCGCAGCGCCACAATCATGTTGGTTCGAAGCGAACGGAAGGCCGGAGTCATGAGTAGCCGTATCCACAACAGCTCTAACGCGGCGAGAGGCGGAAGCATCGCGAAAATCGCATCGGTGGCGATCAGATCGAGCTGCAACACCTCAAAACCATTGACTTGAGCAAGCACCTTAACCTGAGCTTCCGTATTCGCCTTATAGTGCGTTGGAAAGACGTCATGCTCCTGCCGTCCCTCCAATAGATAGATCAGTTTCCCCTTGAGCCATTCAGGCACGAACTTGGATAAAATGACTCCATAGCCATAGGCATTGGGCGTGTGGAATAGAAACACGCCCTTCGGCTTGAGAATGCGACTAATCTCCCGAAATTGTTCGTCGGGATTGTCGAGATGCTCCACGACCATATTCGCGGTCACCAAGTCGAACGCCTCACTCTTGAACGGCAACTTCGTCACATCACCACGCAGTTTCTTCGTAATATTCGGATGAGCTTTCAAGGAAGGAAGGTCATAATCGATGCCGAATATCGCCTTGCACGTTTTCACTAACTGGCGTTCCTCATTTATTCGCCAACTTGGAAGAATAGAGTGTCCGCACCCGATCTCAACCCACTCTACCGACGGGGTGACATACCGTTTCAAGGCCTCTTCATACCAAGACTGAGAGTACCTGAGGGTCGGCGCAATAGCCCCACGTAGCGTCCAATAGATATTGAACAGTCTCGTCCGCAAGCTCATGTCAATGCCGGGCCTCCCTTAGTCTTTGCCATCCACGTGCCTCTTCATCCTCGATCCGGTCGCCCTAGCCAGACTTGGCCGCGGGCAACATTCGCATCACCAACACGTCGCAGGCTTGCTTAATCATTGAAAAACAGACCTGAAAATCCTGTAGCGTCCCGCTATAGGGGTCGGCAACTTCTCGCACAGATTGATCATAAAATTGCCTGAGTAGAAATACTTTCTGCGTGGCTTGAGGGTACAACTTGATGACCCGATTACGCTGCTCCCATTCCATAGCCAGAATGATGTCTGCTCGTTCGACTTGCTCTTTGTGCAGCGGCTGAGTTGTGTGCTTGCCAAGCAAGAGTCCTTCCTGTGTGCCGACGACTTGTGCCAACGGATGTGCAGGCTTTCCGAACGATGTTTCGAGCCCTGCCGACTCAACCACAGTAGGCAACCCATATTTTCCAACCTGATGCTTAAGATAGGCTTCTGCGAGTGGGCTTCGACAAATATTGCCTTTGCACACCACCAGAATGGCATTCGCAGGATTCGGGAAACTCTGGCGAGTGAGCAACATCCGATAGCGCCACTGATCCAGCACCCCATTGACAGCTCGCTTCACTGAACGAGCGACATCCCGCACAGAGGCGGACACCACCTTTACCTCAGATCGAGCGTCAACCTGCGACATGACCACTCCTTATGCCAGCTTGAGATACCGCATCACTTCGAAACGACTCGGGGCCAGATCATCGAACCGCTCAATTTCATAAAACACGTCTCGTTCAAAAAACAGGTAGAAAGACATGAGCGCCTGCAACTTCGACGGAGCCCCTGGTGGAAGATTCAACGCACGATCGCTCTTCCTCACTCGCATCAACAACTGATCCAAATCACCCAACAACCATCTCGACTTGACTCCGACACGATATCCATCTTCAGGTATCATCTCGCCTTGCCCCATCGCCATGTTGAGCAGATGCATGGGAAAATTCACCCCCGCATCCACCGCCAACTGCAATGAACCCCAAAACCGCCCATTAATCTCCATCAACAAGGGACGCTGCGTGGCTGCATCCACCTTAAACTCCACCCTTGCCACACCGTGCCACTTCACTGGCTGCAACAGCTTGAGGGTAGCCTCAACCATCACTTTCGGCAAGGCAATACTTTCCCGCAACACACTGACCCCGCCAGAGGGGGGGCGTTCACGAAGCCTCCGGTGAGCGAACATTCCCAACGGCCTTCCCTCCTGCATCAAGACGAACAGGCCCTGGCCTTCCCCGATGACACGCTGCTGAATCAACGAAGGTCGTTGCAGATACGGCCGCCCACGATAGAGTCGAAGGAGTTCCTCGGGCGACTCGGCATAGCAGACGCTCGTCTTCATCCAGCGACTGCCATCTTTCACCAATGAGCAGCCAGGCTTGACCACCACGGGAAAATCGACGATTTTCGTAATAAGCCCCTCGAGTCGTCCATCAGGGACAAAGACAGTGCCTGGAATGGAAACGCCTTCAGTAACCGCGCGCTGCATCAATCGGTACTTATCCGAGATTTCCTGAAATGCCTGAGCCGTGGGGGCCGGAAAGTGCGTGTACCGCTCAATCTGGGCCTTCTCCGGCCCAAGGACATGCATGGCGATATCGGACACGGGAAATACAGCATCTACTCGATGGCGCTGTATGACCTCCATCAAGGCGGCAATGAAACCTTCAGGATTTTGATAAGGAGACGGATAGACTATCCGCTGCCAGCAATAACGAGAAGATCCTGCAAGGGAGCGTTGGGACTCCGCCCCAACAATTACCTCCACATGCTCCCGTCCTAGCGCTCTGGTGACGGCAAGCGCCGCTCGCTCATTTCCGTCGGTAACCAAGACTTTCACGAATACATTCGCCCCCGGGACACAGCCCTCACACCGATTACCTCGATAGCCCTATACCGAACTCGGTTGAGGACCGAACAAACGAAAGGAGAACAGTGGAATGGTGTGTGTGATGTCGTTATGAATTCCCACGCGGCGGATCGCATACCGATTTTCAGGACGGTTCCCTTCCACACCCATCTGCACGGACACTGCAGCCTCATACCCACTGACTCTCACCTGTTCTTGAATGCGGGTATCGCTATTTCCGTTGGGGTAGCAATAGACCGGCACATAATTTACACCGTGATCGAATAGGACTTGCCTCGACCGCAACAGTTCGTCGGAAACCTCATCTGCGCTTATGGTGGTCATAATACGGTGGCTGCAGGAGTGCGAACCAAATGACACCCCTCCCCGGGACATCTCGCGCACCTCGTCCCAATTTACAATGACTCGGCCGTGCGGCAATGTCACTTTGAGTTCCAACGCCAACGCGCGAACCAGCTCGCGGATGCGCTCAATCGGCAGATACTTACAACGTTCAATAATTTGGTCCGCCAGCTGCTCATGATTCACCATCGTCTGAGCCGGGAAAGAGACGCTTCCGCCGAGAAAACCGGACAGCACAGCCTCGATCCTCTTGGAAGCTGTAATCCGTTCCGTTCTATCAGCGGCGGCTTTGCACAAGAATGCCAACTGGTCAGGCCAAAACCACTCGTCACTGCCCACATAGTCAGTGGGAAGGAAAATAGTCGCGGGCAAACACAAGCGCTTTAAGACAGGATAGGCATGGCGATAGTTATCCAACCAACCATCATCAAAGGTGATCACGCAGTATCGCTCTCGCTTATCCCATGCACCACGTTGCCACAGATCGAGTAGCTGCTGCAGAGACAACACGGTAAAGTTCTGCTTTACAAAAGACATCTGCTGAGCAAATACGGTATCCAACACGTACATTCCGGACTGGGTGGGGTGACGAGATACCTCCTCTTTCGTGAGAACCCGGTGATACATGAGCACTACGACCTTACCGCGATGGCGCCATCGGTAGGCTGATGCCGTATAAAGGATATCAGCGATACACTTCCGAATGAGTGATTTTAAGCAATTCATGCTTACCGTCGCCTTCTCACACATATCACCCAGTTGCTTGCAGACATCACACTTTCCCACCGATTGCAGCTCCGGCACCACAGCAATGCGGCCAAAATATTGGGTTATCACTCAGGGGCGAGGGCGCCGGGTAAGGGGCGCTCTAAGTGGACGATTGTGTATTCGCCTGAGCGACTCGTATGACAAAGAGTTCCTGCCAACGCCTCCTCAAGCGCTTTGCTACATCCAGGCATGATATTGTCGTGCAACTCAACGGCAATTACACCGACGCGATCAATCCAAGCACCGACACCCTCTTGAAACACCTTCTTCTCAGCACCCTCTATATCTATCTTCAGGAGATCAATTCGCTGAGACTGAAACTGCCCAGCCAAATCAGCTACTCCGACCGCGGAAATAGCAGCGCTTGAGTTAGCAGATACCTCACCCACCCGAAATGCCCACGGCTCATCTTTGGGGTTCAGGATGCCCAACTGTGCTTCACCAGACCACAACGCTTTTCTTATGCAGGTAATGTTGGCATAACCGCTAGTATTTCTCGTCAATAGTTCAAAATTTGCCTGATCTACTTCCAGCGCCACAACTTTAGCCTTTGGAAAGCGATGCGAGAAGTACACAGAGGCCAAACCAATGTTTGCTCCCGCATCGACTATGGTCGACGGCACTTCGCGCGCATCAAACTCCAATTCTCTTTCGATAAATATCTGGATAAACACCAGTACGTCCGAAGTACCTGCCCGCAAGAATATCGGATGCCTAAGTCCTGGAACACTTACTCTGTGCAACGATCCTTTCACAGCCTTCATATGTCGACGAAGCCGAAACCACAGCACAAATCCGGCGAATTGCCCGTACCGCCTCCGGTACTTTTCGCTTGCTCTTACAATCCTGGCTACTAGATTCGACATAGAGTTTTCTGCGCTCTCAACACAAAGTCATCATCTGCGACGCGCCCACAAATTTAATCGAGGATAAATCGTTCACGCATACTCCGTTGCCCACGATCATGCACAGCAAAAGAGACCGGCAACAACAACGTCTATCCATCCAATTGAACTTGTGGATATTCCAGTGGTGTACATAGTTTCCGGCATTACAATCTTGCCGCTCAGATCGTACGCATTGACCGACAGATAGGCTGGCCCGATTGGCATTTCCAAGCGGACATGCTATGCGTGACGCTCGCCCAGACCAGCTAGCTATGTTACGTGATATCAAGGGTTCTCCATACAAGCTTATCTGCCTGCATGTAGGCCTTATAGTAAGCCCAATTATTCTCCATCATTTCTTGCCTCAACTGGATGCTTTCAAGCAACTTCATCGTTTGCTGGAGACACGTCTCCGGAGTGTCGAACTCCAAATAGTTCTTACCTGGCTCAAAACTTCCAGGGACTAAGCAATTCAGTTTCTCCGAAACAATGGACTTAGAAAAGGCCACGTACTCTGCCATTTTCCAGCCAATTGAACCATGCAAACCGGTTGTTGCAATGCAAATGGGATATTGCCGAAGCAAAGTCAAATAATTCTTCTTCCCTGAAGTCAATGAGCTCTCAAGTAACAATGAGCCATAGTTCTCAATTGCGTACTTGGTCCGAGCAAATCCCCCATAGAACTTGGGTCCAAGCTCCTGTCGCAAGAGTTCGATGCACCGTGCTCGCATCTCATTGATCTGCACACGCTCCGCCTTTTCCGTCAGAGACCTTAGCCGACTCACCGTCAGGATCCCAGGCGCGCGCCATGAACAGTACACAAGGATCCTGATTAGGGATTGGCAAAGCACACATATTTCCGATTGTCGGCAAAAATCCAAGCGAAACGAGCTCCGCTGTACGTCTGATTATTTCCCAGGGAAAATTCTCCAAGGCATTCTTACGAAGCAAAAATCTAGCGACTTCATACCGGTTAAGTTTCCCCGCATACAACTCGTAGTTGAATCCCAATGGACAGACACGAGATTTATAGCCATCTGGAATTGATGCAGCCACATAGCTGCGCTTAAAGTAAGCATCGCAAATCTCTAACGCGTCATTGCGCAAATTGGGAGTGTCACTTGTGTCGTAAAAAATGATCTTTTCATTATTCAGTATAACGAACAGCCCATTCAGGTCCTGAGGCCGCAATTTCAGGATGGATTCAATTCCCACATGAACAAAATGCTCAAACTTTTGAGTGAGGTTTATCTTTCCATTCGCGGCCAACAAAGAAAACCCCGTATACAATTGGGACACATGAGGGGATGTGCTATACGCATACATGGTGCAATGCATCATCGTGAAATTGCTCTACTCAGTAACGTCGTTGCTCTAGAGCAAGGTATAAATAAATGGCGCTACGGCTGATCCTTGAGTCAGAACTATCAGGCTACCCAACAGGACGAGCATCATGATAATCGGCAAGAGCCAGAATTTCTTCCGCTCCTTCATAAATGCCCACAGCTCAGTGAGAAACTCTCCCATACCGCCCTCCGTCTCCCTAAAATTGCCTGGTCATGTGGTTATGTGGCCTCGCTTGCCGCACGACCCGATAGCTCACAGCATCTCGGCTCAGTGTTCTGCGCATAGAATCCCCACCAAATATCCGCATCACGACCCCCATCGGAGTGATCAGTCCAAAGTATAGAATCCCTAGGATGATCCTGGTGTTGACCCAGCCCATCACGTGGCCAATCTTCATCCAGACTTTGAAGAGAGGCGCGAGGATAGTCGGCGCCACCAATCCCAAGGGTACCAAGATTGTTCCCAACGCGACGGCCCAGAGGCGCATCCCTTCACCATGCCGGATCAGGGGCCAGACACCGATCAGGAAAAAGACACCACCAACAATCAATCCAAAATTCCGCAATTCCTTTTTTTCAGCCATCGCATCCATTCAATACCTCGATGTTTCTATTTCTTACTCATACTTATGTTGCCGTCGATATGACCATCCTTGCCTTAGCGCTTGGACGGCTCCCAACGAAACACCCGGTCTCCCCGAAAATACCGCATCCAGGCATCAAGAATGGAAAGATTCACCACAACAAAAAACGAAGGTAATCGAAACACGTTGCTCTTTGGCATCCAGCTGCACCCGGCATAGGCTGCGGCGATCGTATAAAACAGAACGTGCGCCAGCAAAAGAACCCGGTATGGCACCGAATCGATTGCCAATACACTATTTGAGACCAGCGCGCCAATCATCGCGAATGGCACAAGCCACCGACAGAGCTTATGACTACACAGTTGCCAAGCAAAGATTCCATACCGAAACGGATTTAACATTGGTAAGCTCCGCATCAGCACAGCAATTCCTCTTAAGACGGTACGGACTTTGCGTTGATACTCCTTTTTCTCATCCGTCAAGTTCTTATAGTAGCCGACGCTTCCAGGATCCGACACCCCACGCAGCCCGGCTTTCATGGAATTAAGCAACGTATTAAAGTCGCTTTGGAGATCGTCTGCCCAAGGGCTGCAGACCGTCCTCCGGGCAGCGAAGAATGACCCGCTCAGCCCAACCAATGTATTTACCTTCGTTTCTAACTGACGCAGGAGCATCTCATATTTGACATACGCGCCCTCCCCGCTCAGATTTCCCTGGGCATCTACGAATTGATCTACGCTACTGACACAGCCGACCGTTGGATCATTGAACGACTTGACAATATTGGCGATGCCGTAAGGCGGCAAGGTGGTCGCGACATCTGAGAACACCAGTATCTCCCCGCTTGTCTG
>JACOEF010000685.1 GCA_024998705.1 Nitrospira sp. | reverse complement strand
TTTCCCTTCTGCCTATCAGCGGCGACCAGCGCCGGATATCGGGAGGGCATCAGCGTGGCTCGAGGGAATCTGCTGCTGGCCGACCATGGCGTGACGTTGGCGGAAGAAGCGCTGGGGGTGGTTCCGGAGCCGTTCCTCTCCATGCCGCGTTCGAAGGAGGGCGACCGTTGTACGCCTCTGTCTCCGGAAATGATTCCACCCCGTTTCAGACCAGGCTTGACCAAGGTTCCCCTGACGCAGGCAGGGCCTGTCTACGACCATACACAGTCGGCGCAGTCCGCCAGGCAGTGGGATTTACGCGCGGCGCAACCGGCGATCCTCCTGACCGGGACCAAGGGTTCGGAGACCACTACCTGGACGGCGCGGCGGGACCTGCTGAATAGTGATGCGGCGGCGGATGAGTATGTGGTTGAGATCGAGAACGACGGCAGCGGAACGATTCGCTTCGGTGACGATGTGCATGGCCGGCGGCCTGAGCCGGGGACTGCCTTCACCGCCCGCTATCGGGCCGGCAACGGTCGCGCCGGTAATATCGGGGCGGACTCATTGGTTCATGTCGCGATCGGCATTCCGGAGATCACACAGGTGCGGAATCCTTTGCCGGCCATGGGCGGGCAGGAGCCGGAATCCTTGCAGGATGTGCGTCAACGCGCGCCGGTGGCGTATCGCATCCAGGAGCGGGCGGTGACACCGGCGGATTATGCCGAGGTCACTGAACGTCGTGTCGAGGTGCAACGGGCTGCCGCCACGTTTCGCTGGACCGGCAGTTGGCATACGGTCTTCGTCACGGCCGATCGCGGGGGCGGTGCCGCCGTGACGGACGCGTTCGAGACGGATATCCGCACACACATCGAACGGTATCGCATGGCCGGTCACGATGTGGAAATTGATGGACCCCAGTTCGTCTCACTGGAGCTCGATCTGCACGTCTGTGTGGCGGCCGCACATTTCCGCAGCGACGTGGAGCGCGAACTGGTCGAGGTCCTCAGCAATCGCGACCTGCCGGACGGCCGCCGCGGGCTCTTCCATCCCGATAACTTTACCTTCGCGCAACCGGTCTATCTCAGTTCGGTGTATGCGGCGGCCCATCAGGTGGCGGGAGTCGAGTCGGTAGAGGTGCGCACATTCGAACGACAGGGCCGGCCGGAAAGCTCGGCGTTGGACAGTGGCCGCCTGGACATCGGACGGCTGGAAATCGCCCGCCTGGACAACGACCGCAATTTTGCGGAGCACGGTCGGCTGACGATTACGCTGGGAGGCGGGAAATGAGTCTATCGCCACAGAACGAATGCGGCTGCTGTGCCGGTATCGCCGCTGAAACTCCCGCCCTGCTCATCAACCGACCGGGCCTTTCAGCAATCGCCTATCGTGTCGGAACCTATCAGACGTTTCGCCGGAGCCTGCAGGCCAGGCTTTCCGACAGCCGTTGGCCGGTGCTGCGTGGATTGCGGACGCGCGATAACGATGATTTCACGATAGCGCTGCTGGATGCTTGGGCAATGACCGGCGACATTGTGTCCTTCTATCAGGAGCGGATCGCAAACGAGTCTTATCTCCGCACGGCGACGGAACGGCTGTCGATCCTGGAACAATCGCGGTTGCTCGGGTATCAGCTCGGACCAGGATTGGCCGCGGCGACGCATCTCGCCTTCACCATGGAGGAGGCACCGGGCTTGCCGGAGTCAGCGGCTCAGCCGATGACGCTGGCGATCGGAACGAAGGTGCAAAGTATTCCGGGGCCCGATGAACAGCCGCAAACCTTTGAGACGATCGAGGCCATCGGGGCGAG
This sequence comes from Nitrospira sp., assembly GCA_024998705.1. Classification (GTDB taxonomy): domain Bacteria; phylum Nitrospirota; class Nitrospiria; order Nitrospirales; family Nitrospiraceae; genus Nitrospira_A. Next base: position 564 of record JACOEF010000685.1, on the reverse strand, counting down.
CCCGGCATGGAACGCGTTCCGTGTCCAGCTGACGGAGGCGCAGACACTCGTCTGGAATATGACGGAACTCTGGCTTGCCGGCGCGAACGTGACGCTGACGGTTGGGGATCTGTTGCTGATCGTCGCCCCGAATGGCAGCGGTTATGATGCGTCGATCCGAAAGGTGACCGGTGTGGAATCGCCTCGCGAGGCGGACCGCACGCGGGTCTTCCTCGCCATGATCTCGACCAGTGCGGGGAGTCTCTCCGCAAGCAAGCCCGGGGTCTACGTCATGCGGAGCGCAGCCTCGCCGTTCGGCCACAATGCGCCGGAGCAGCCGCAGTACGTCGGCGGGGTATTCCAAGGGAAGTTCGACGAGTGGGCTTTGGATAGCGGCGAAGTGCAGAGTGCCATTATCCTCAGCAGTCGCAACGACAAGATTCTCAAGGACAGTTTCGTCGTCATCGAACAGGACGATCCCGATGACGGCTCGCGTCTGTGGACGTTCAGCACGGTAACGGAGGTCACACAGCGGTCGGTGGCTCGTTATGGCCTTGCCGGAAGCGGCACCAGACTCGACCTCAG